>JAWVFZ010000146.1:0-24069 GCA_033855555.1 Solirubrobacteraceae bacterium | reverse complement strand
GCCCCGGGGTTGATCGTCATGCCCTCGGGCAGTGTCACCACTGCGTCCTTGAGGTGGGCGCTGGCGAGCGTCCCGGCGTCGGTGCTCTGCGGGACGTGGAGCGTCACTGCTGCGCTGCTCGGCGCGTCTGCCTGGGTGGTACCGGGGGTGACCGAGACCGAGGGGGCAAACGGCAGGTTCTCGCACCCGCTCGCTCCCACGGAGGTCACTGAGTCCAGCGTCGCGGTCTCGCCGGCATAGGAATCGACGGTCAGCGTCGTCGTCTGCGGCCCGTTGCAGGCGGTCGGCAGGCTGAGGAACGGCTTGTTCGTGCGTGGCACCATCGTCCCGCCGCCGAGGCACGCGGGCACGCCGAGGTTGATGGTGCAGGTTTGGCCGCGTTGGGCGTCGTGCGCCGCGACCGAAGGCACGCCCCAGAACGTCAGCTTCGAGCTGCGGATCTCTCCGGCGGGCGCCAACTCCGCGACGTCGCTGATCGTGAAGAACAGCCCGGAGTCCCCGGTGTCCCGTACGCCGCCGATGATGTCCGTCCGGGGAGCGAGCAAGGGGATGGAGAAGGCAAAGTCGGACACCTGGTCCGCAGCAGCCTGCATGTTGTAGATCGGCGCCCTGACCGTCGTCGTCACCAACGTTGCGGCAACGGCGGTGATCTCCTCGGTGCCGATCTGGGTGTCCGCCGGACAGTTGGAGACGGTGGTCGCGGTGCACAGGTTCGTCGCCTGCGGGTTGGAGATCAGGCCCGGAGGCAGGTCGACCCGGATGTTCCTCACGTCGTCCGGGATCACGCCCGAGTTGTTGAACGTGAAGCTCGTTACGCCGACGAACGGATGAGCGCCGGCCTGAGTCACGGGCTGATCCGCAGCGTCGTTGACCTCAGCCGTGAACGAGCTCAATCCGAACGCCCCATGCGCAGCGGGCGCCGCGAAGCCAAGTGCCAGGACCGCGGCGGCCACGAGCGCATCCATCCGTGGTCGCATCGGCGGGCACGATGCCGCCTGGAGCCGCTGCGGTCAAGCCGCGGCTGTTACTTGAAGGTCAGCGTGCGGCTTGTCTTGAGCGAGCCGAGGCGCAACGTGACCGGCACCTTGAGCTTGCGGTGCGCGCGCTGGCGGCGCGCGCGCAGGGCCCGCCCGGAGCTCGACAGGCGCAGCTTGACGGTCACCTTGCCGGCCCTGGTCACCTTGCGGCTGAGCTTGCGCAGCCCCGTGCCGCGGGCCGTAAGCGTGCCGGCGCGCGGCACCTGTACGACGAGGGTCGCCACCGCGCCCTTCACGCGCGCGCTCAGGACCTTCAGCTTGGTCGTGCTCGGCTGGCTCGCGGAGCAACCCGTCACCGTCATCGGCGTCGCTCGTTCGACCCGCGCGCCGCTCTGCCCGACGATCGTCGTGGGCATCGTCAGCGCCCCCGTGCAGACGCCCTTGCTCGCCGACAGCGCGGAGTGCGGGCCGGTGGGAAGGTCGAGCACGAAGGTCGTGATCGGCGCGTCGGGAACGGTTTGGAACGTCGAGTTCAGCCCCGCCGCGGTGAACGTGATCGTGCCGCTGAGGTCGATGCTGAGCCCGTGGCCCTGCAGGAGCGCCTCGATGGTCGGCAGGCCGGTTGCGTGCGCCACCAGATAGACCGGGCCGGTCAGAGGGTCGGGCAGGAGCGGCGTCGCGGCGGCGACGGTGCCGACCCGCGAGGCCGCACAGCCATTGGGATCTGCCCGGAACGTCGCCTCCGGGCACGCTGCGGCGACGGTCGAACCGCGCGCGCTGAACTGCTTGGGCAACACCACCGACACCGAGTGGACGTTGGACTGCTCCAGCGGCTGCTCGATCGTGACCTTCAGCCCCGCCCCGTTCGCCTCCGATGTCCTGCCGTCGGCTATCGCCGACAGCTGTGGGGTGAACGGGAGCGCCTCGCAGCCGGTCGCACCGGTGGGCGTCACCGCGTCCTTTGTGACGAACTGCCCGGGCGCCTCGTAGGAGTCGGCCGACAGCGTCGTCGTCTGCACCCCGGCGCACGCGGTGGGCAGCGTCAGGAACGGGGTCGGCGGGGCCGTGCTCGGGCCGCCGCGCTCGGCGTCGTGGGCCGGATCGGCCGGCACGCCCCAGAACGTCAGCGTCGAGGCGACGAGGTTCGAGTTCTGCGCGATGTTGCTGATCGTGAAGAAGAGGCCGAGGTCGCCGCGGTCGCGCAGCCCGCCGACGATGTCCGTCCGGGGTGCGATCGCGGGGACGCTGAAGGCGAAGTCGGCGACCTGATCGTTGCCGGTCTCCATGTTGAACACGGCGGCCGTGTAGGGCACCGGTGCGGGCCCAGCTTGAGCCGTCAGCTGCTCTGTGCCGACCTGCGTCTCCTTCGGGCAGTTCGGGAACTGCGCGTTGGTGCAGCGCGGTGTGGCCTGGGGGTTGGAGATCAGCCCCGGCGGCAAGTCGACGCGGATGTCCTTCACATGGCCGTCCGGACCGAGCGCGGTCGAGTTGAAGGTGAAGCTCGTCACGCCCGCGAAGGGGTGCGCGCCGGCCTGCGTCTCGAGCGTGGTGTTGTCGGCCTTGCGGACCTCCGCGGTGAAGTCCTGGATGCCGAACGCGGCATGCGCAGCGGGGGCAGCGAAGCCGAGAGCCAGGACCGCGGCGGCCACGAGCGCATGCATACGTGGTCGCATCTGCGGACATCCTTGCTGGCGGGAGCTGCCGCGGTCAAGCCGGAACCGTGTCGCGCCCTACGGAACCGCGTACGTCGGCAGCGTGACGTCGACGCGCGTGCCTGGATCGGCCCCGGAGATGGCCATTCGGCCACCGGCGAGATCGACCCGCTCGCGCATCCCCGGCACTCCGAACCCGCTCGACGGCGCATCGTGGTCGAATCCGCGCCCGTCGTCGGCGACCGCGATGCGCAGCTCGTCGCCGGAGTCCACGACGGACACCATCACGTGGGTGGCGTGAGCGTGTTTGACCACATTGGCCAGCGCCTCCTGCACCACGCGGTAGGCGACGGTCTCGACATCAGGGTCGAGCCGACGATCCATCGACAGATCCGCGTTCAGCTCCAGGCCGCTGGTCGACCCGACGCGCTTCAGGAGAGTGGTCAGCGCGGGCGCGAGCCCGAGCTCGTCGAGCGCCGCCGGGCGCAGCTCGGTGATGATCGCGCGCAGATTCTCGATCTCCCGTGAGACGTGGTCGGCGGCGTCGGTGACCGCGGTGCGCAGGATCTCCACCTCGGAGCTGCGCGCGGCGCTTTTGAGCAGGACCTGCAGCCCGCCCAGCGCCTGGAGTGTCTCGTCGTGCAGCTCCCGGGCCCAGCGGCGGCGCTCGGCCTCGGAGGCCGCAAGCGAGTGGCGCAGGCGATCCTCCTCGACCGTCTTGGCGGTGGCCACCGCGGTAGCCGCACTGGCAGCGAAGGCGCGCAGCACCTGCTCGTCCTCGGGGGTGAAGCCGTCGTCGTCGGTCAGGCGGTCGAACGCGGCGAGCACACCGAGCGAGCGCCCGCGGTACACGAGCGGAACGAGCAGGGCGGTCGACGCGTCGGTGACGCCCAGGCGATCGGCGGGGATCCGCAGCTGGAGATCGACGTCCTCGATGCGCCGCGGCCGCTCGCTCTCGAGCACCTCGCCGCTGGTCGATCCCGCGACAGGCACCCGCGCGAAGTCTCCGGCCGTGACCTGGCCGGCGGCCGCGGCGAGCACGAGGTCGTCCCCCTCGCGCAGGAGGACGACGAGGCTCCGCGCCTCGACCAGCGCGCGGGCGCGCTTGACGACGAGCTCGAGGACGCGCTCGATGCTCGTCTCCGTCCCGAGCGCCTGGGCGATCGCCGCGGTGGCCTCGAAGCCTCGCACCGCGCGCTCGAGCTCGCTGCTCCGCGCCTCCAGCGAGCTGTAGAGCCGGGCGTTCTCGATGGCGATCGCAGCCCAGTCCGACAGGACGATCGCGGCAGCCTCGTCTGCTTCGTCGAATTGCTCGCCGCCGGCCTTCTCGGTGAGATAGAGGTTCCCCCAGGCTTCGCCGCGGATGGTGACCGGCACGCCCAGGAACGTGTGCATGGGCGGGTGATGGACGGGAAAGCCGTAGCTGCGGGGATCGACCGTGACGTCCGCCAGGCGCAACGGCTTCGGCTCCCGGATCAGGACGCCGAGGATTCCGCGGCCACGCGGCAGCTCGCCGATGGCGCGATGGGCCTCGGGATCGATGCCACGTGTGATGAAGCGGGTGAGCTCGACGCGGTCTGCATCCAGGACGCCGAGCGCCGCGTACTGGGCGCCGGTCAGCTCCGCTGCGGTCTCCAGCAACCGGTCGAGGACGGCCTCGACCTGCAGCTCGGCCATGATGCCGCGCCCCACCTCGAGCAGCCGGGCAAGATGCTCGGCGTCGAGCGCGCTATGGCCGATGTCCACGCGCTCCATTCTGCCGTGCCTGTCACTGGACGGTTGCGCTGGGGGGAACCCGCTGACCTAGGAGGGCTCGAACCGGAAGCCCACGCCACGCACGGTCGTCAGCAAGTCGGGGGCGTTTGCGTCGTCGCCGAGCTTGCGCCGCAGCGAGGAGACGTGCATGTCGAGCGTCTTGGTCGAGCCGAACCAGTTCTCGTCCCAGACCTCGGACATGACCCGTTCGCGCGTCACGACCCGGCCCACCTCACCGAGCAGCAGCGCGAGCAGGTCGAACTCCTTCGGCGTCAGGTCCAGTTCGTCGTCGCCCCGCCAGGCCCGGCGCGCCATCGGATCCACGCGCACGCCGCGCGCGCTGAGCGCCGGCGGGTCGACGCGGCGCAGAAGGGCCCGGACGCGGGCCAGCAGCTCCCCGAGCCGAAAGGGCTTGGTGACGTAATCGTCGGCTCCGGCGTCCAGCCCTTCGACCGCGTCGAGCTCCGCCGCGCGTGCGGTGAGGATCAGCACCGGCACGCGCGGGCGTACGGCGCGCACCCGCCTGCAGACCTCGAGGCCGTCGACGTCGGGGAGCCCGATGTCGAGGACGAGCAGGTCGTGGTCGCCCTCGATGCCGCGCACAACCGCCTCCGAACCGCCGGTGACCGCCTCCACCAGGTAGCCCTCCCGCGTCAGCGCGCGCATCAGCGGTTCGGCGATGCCGGCGTCGTCCTCGGCGAGGAGCAGGGTGTGCTGCATCGCGCGAATCGTAGGTCTTGACCCAATCTTTGCCCGGCGTTGGCCGGTCGCTGGGTCTGTGTGGGAATAGTCATCGCCATGCCCACGGACACCAGAACCCACATCGAACATCTCGCCCGCGACTTCGTGACCCGCGCCGTCGGGGTCGTCGGCCTGGCCGGGATTGCGCTGATCCACCTGCTTGATTCGATCGGCAAGTTCAGCGAGACGCCGTACATCGCGTGGATGTACGTGGCGCTGATGGCAGGCAGCCTGGCGGTGGCCGCCGGCCTCCTTCACAGCCGCGATCGGCGCCTCTGGCTCGCCGCCGGCGCGCTGGCCGCCAGCGCGATCGCCGGCTACGTGATCAACCGGACGGTCGGCCTGCCCAACGCCACCGGCGACATCGGCAACTGGACGGAGCCGCTCGGCCTCGCGTCGCTGTTCGTCGAGGGCACCGTGGTGGCCGTCAGCGCCTACGCCTACACGGTCACCGCGCGGGCGCCGCTCGCCGACATCGCCCTGCTCGGCTCACACCGCCAGGAGCACGAGCGCCAGGCGCGCGCGGCGTAGATCCCCGTGTGATCATGGGGGCCCATGCGGGCGATGGCACTCGAGCGTGTCGGACAGCCGCTGGCGCCCGTGGAACGCGAGATCCCGGTCCCCGGACCCGGACAGCTTCTGGTCCGGGTCCTCGCATGCGGCGTGTGCCGCACGGACCTGCACCTGGCTGACGGCGAGGTCCCCGTCTCCACGCTGCCGCGCGTGCTCGGCCATCAGATCGTCGGCGAAGCCCCCGACGGCCGGCTCGTCGGCATCCCCTGGCTCGCATGGACGTGCGGCGAGTGCGTGTACTGCCTCTCGGGGAGGGAGAACCTCTGTCCGCGTGCGCACTTCACCGGGCGCGACGTCGACGGCGGCTACGCCGAATGGGCGGTCGCCGACGAGCGGTTCTGCTTCCCGATCCCAAAGGGCTATCCCGCGCTCCAGGCGGCGCCGCTGCTGTGCGCCGGCCTCATCGGGCACCGGGCATATCGGATGTGCGGCGACGCGCGGCGCATCGGGGTGTTCGGCTTCGGCGCGGCGGGCCACGTCCTCTGCCAGGTCGCGCGCCACGAGCAGCGCGAGATCCACGCGTTCACGCGCCCGGGCGACAAGCAGGCGCAGGCGTTCGCACTGCAATTGGGCGCGGTCTCGGCCGCCGGCTCCGACGAGGCCGCGCCCGCGTCGCTCGACGCCGCCATCATCTTCGCGCCCGACGGACGACTGGTCCCGGTCGCCCTGGGCGCGGTCGTCCCGGGAGGCACGGTGGTGTGCGGCGGGATCCACATGAGCGACATCCCCTCATTCCCCTACTCCGACCTCTGGGGGGAGCGCACGCTGCGCTCGGTCGCCAACCTCACCCGCGCGGACGCCAGGGAGTTCTTGGCGCTCGCGCCCGAGGTGCCGGTGATTACGCATGTGCACCGTTACCCGCTGGAGGCGGTGAACGAGGCGCTGGACGACCTCCGGGCGGGGCGCTTCACCGGCGCTGCCGTCGTCATCCCGGACCAGTTCTGATCCGGGGAAACCCGCGGCCCCGGCGCGGGCCATCCCGGATGGCGAGCGGTGCTCCGGGATCGACACTGGTCTCATGCCCTCATCGCCATTCCGTGTCCTCATCGCCGGCGGCGGCGTCGCAGGCCTCGAGGCCGCCCTCGCGCTCCGGGCAGCAGACCCTGATCGCGCCCTCCACGTCGAGCTCATCACCCCGGAGTCGCGGTTCGTGTACCGGCCGCTCTCCGTCAGCGACCCCTTCGGCCCGCGCGCGACCCGCGCCTACGACCTCGCTCCGCTCGTCGAGGGTGCGGGAGCCCGGCTGCGCCGCGGACAGGCCGCGGCCGTCGAACCCGACGACCGCCTGCTCACGCTCGGCGACGGCACGCAGCTCCCATACGACGCGCTGCTGCTGGCGACGGGTGCCGAACGGCACCCCGCGATGTCCGGCGTCGGGACGTTCTGCGGGCCTTCCGACGCGCCGGCGTTCCACAGCTTCGTCGAGTCCCTGTGTGGCGGCGCGTACAAGCGGGCCGCGTTCATCGTCCCGTCGGGGCCGTGCTGGCCGCTGCCGATCTACGAGCTGGCGCTGCAGGCGGCGACCCGGCTGCGGGCTGTCGAGACCGAGACGCAGCTGGCCCTGATCACACCGGAGCGCGCGCCGCTGGCGGCGTTCGGCGGGGTCGCGAGCCGTGCCGTGGCCGCCGAGCTGCGCGATCACGAGATCGCCGTGCATACGGGGACATACGTCGAAGGGCTGAAGTCCGGGCGGCTGCGGCTCGACATGCAGGGATCGGTCCACGTCGACGCCGCGTGGGCCGCCCCGCGCCTGGACCCACGCGTCCCGGCCGGCGTCCCGGTCGCGTCGGACGGCTTCGTCCCGGTCGACGGGGCGGGGCGCGTCGAGGGGTTCATCGACCTCTTCGCCGCGGGGGACATGACGCTCGGGCAGGTCAAGCAGGGTGGCGTCGCCGCCCAGCAGGCCGCCGTCGCCGCCGAGGCGATCGCCGCCCTCGCCGGGATCGGCCCGGAGCCGGTGCCGTCACCGCCGGTCCTGCGCGCGCTGCTCCTCACCGGCGGGCAGCCGCTCTGGCTGCGCGCCGACCCTTCGTCTGCAACGCCTTCCGAGGCGGCCAGCGAGCCGCTGTGGTGGCCGCCGCACAAGATCTTCGGCCATCACCTCGCCCCGCTGCTGGCGGGGCTGGAGCTGGGCGCAGCGGTCTAGTCGCTGTCTACTCGCGGTCCTCGAGCAGGCCGTGGTCCAGCGCATAGCGCACCAGCTCGGCGCGGCTCGAGCGACGGAGCTTCTGCTGGATGTGCGCGCGGTGGGACTCGACCGTGCGCACCGAGAGATACAGCTGCTCGCCGATCTCGACGTTGGTGTGGCCGAGCGCGATCAGGCGCAGGATCTCGACCTCGCGCTCGGTGAGGTCGTCGGGGGGGCCTACGGGC
Organism: Solirubrobacteraceae bacterium; assembly: GCA_033855555.1. Taxonomy (GTDB): domain Bacteria; phylum Actinomycetota; class Thermoleophilia; order Solirubrobacterales; family Solirubrobacteraceae; genus AC-49. The sequence continues at coordinate 15,998 of JAWVFZ010000146.1, read as the reverse complement.
TGCGGCGGTGTGGCCGCGAGCGCGGCACCGAGGCGCGGGTTCAGGTACGTGTCGCCGGCGGCGGCGCGGCGCACGGCCTCGACGAGCTCGTCATCGGCGGCCTCCTTCAGGACATAACCCGCGGCACCGCTCATCAGCGCGCGGCGGGCGAACTCGGGGTCCTCCTGCATCGTCAGGACGACCACCTTGGTGCCGTCGCCGGCTCCCTCGACGTCGGCGATCGCGTCGAGCGAGGTCAGCTCCCCGGGCATGTTGAGGTCGAGCACGAGCACGCCTGGCCGGTGCGCCCGCACGTAGCGCAGCGCGTCGGCGGCGGTGCCGGCTTCGGCGACGACCTCGAGCCCCTCCTCGGCGTCGAGCAGCAGCCGCAGCCCCTTGCGGACGACAGCGTGGTCGTCCGCAAGGACGATCTTCACCGGATCGGGCACCGGTGCGCACCCTAGCGTCAACTACTGCGGCGACTGCGGGGCATTACGGATGCGGCGAACCGATGTGGGATCGACGCTGTTTGGACGATGACCAGCCAGCCTTCTCCCCCGACCACACGCCCGTTGCGCGTCGCCATCGCAGGCGGCGGGATCGCGGCACTCGAGGCGCTGCTGGCGCTCAGCGCGGATGCGAGATCGCTGCTCGACATGACTGTGGTCGCCGACGCTGACGACTTCCTCTATCGCTCGCTGCAGGTGGGCGAGCCGTTCGGGCTCGGCCACCCCCATCGCTACCCACTCGCCGAACTCGTCGATGACGTGGGTGCATGCTTCGTGCGCGCACGCGTCACGGGTGTGCGGCCCGAGCAGCATGAGCTCGTCCTCGAGCACCGCGATCCGATCGGCTACGACGCGCTGCTGCTCGCGCTGGGCGCGCGCAGCGTCCCGGCATTCGACCACGGCACCGTGTTCGAACCCGAGTCCTATGACGAGCTGCTCCGCGACGTCCGCGACAACCTTGCGGACGACGTCACCGTCGTCGTGCCCGACGGCGTGCTGTGGTCGCTTCCGGCATATGAGCTCGCGCTGATGACAGCAGCGTGGGGCCACGCGGGCGGCGCCACCGTACGGATCGTGACCTGCGAGGAGGGGCCGCTCGCGATCTTCGGGCCCGATGCCTCCGATGCCGTCGCCGACAGGCTGGCCGAGGCAGGCGTGACGGTCGTCACCGGCGTCGTCCCCGACGTTCCGCAGGACGGTCTCGTCCACACCGGCGCCCACTGGCTGCCCACGGCGCGCGTCGTCTCGCTCCCCATTCCCGTCGGGCCGCGGCTGAGCGGGGTGCCCTCGACCCAGGCCGGCTATCTCGCCTGCGACCAGCACGGGCGCGTTCGATCCGTCCCGGACGTCTGGGCGGCAGGCGATGGAACGGCGCAGCCCATCAAGCAGGGCGGTCTTGCCGCCCAGCAAGCTGACGCTGCAGCGGCTGACATCGCGCGTCGCGCAGGAGCCTCGACGCGGCCACGCCCGTTCCGGCCGGTGCTGCGGGGCCTGCTGCGAACGCAGAACGGACCGCTGTACCTGCGTCGCTCGCTGGTCGGGGAGGATTCAGCGCCGACTGTGTCGGCCGAGCCGTTGTGGTGGCCTCCGTCGAAGGTCGCGTCGCGCCGCTTGACCGCGCACCTGGCGCGTCAGGACGTCGAGCGCGCAGCCGCGCCGCGACGGCTCGCGACGGGCGGGGTCGTGCTGTCGACGCCCGGCTGATGCGCCTGCGGTTAACCCGCAGCACGACCCGCGCCGCGCACGGATGGCGCGAGCGCCTCGTGAGCCTACGGTGAAGGCATGTCGATCGAACATCCGACCGCCCCCGAGAACAGTCCGCTCACCAGCGCTCACCGCGTCATCGTCGCCGGCGGCGGCGTCGCCGGCCTCGAAGCGATCCTCGCCCTGCACGCGCAGGCCGGCGATCGCGTCGACATCACCCTGCTCGAGCCGTCGATCGAGCTGGTCGACCGGCCGATGCTCGTGGCCCGCCCGTTCGCGGCCGGCCACGCGGACCGGACCCCGATCGCGCGAATCCTCGGGCCGACAGGCGCGACCCACCGGCGCGAAAGCCTGCAGTCGGTCGACGCCGACGCGCAGACGGTACGCACGGACAGCGGGGACGAATTGCCCTACGACTCGCTGATCGTCGCGCTGGGCGCACGCCCGATGCCCGACGACCGTGCATCGACGTTCTCGCCCGCCGACCCCGACGCGATCTCCGGCCTGCTGCGCGACCTCGAGGAGGGCTACAGCGCGAGCGTGGCGTTCGTCATCCCGTTCGGACCGGTGTGGCCGTTCCCGGCCTATGAGCTCGCTCTCATGACCGCCCGCGAGGCGCGCGGAATGGGCCAGGACACGAGGGTGACGATCGTCACGCCGGAAGAGCGCCCGCTCGACGCCTTCGGCAGGACGGCTTCGGACGCAGTGGCGGCCCTGCTGCGCGAGCACGACATCGACCTGATCACCAGCGCCAGGGCCGACGCGGGCGCGGACTCGTCCGGCCTCGTCATACGGCCGGGCGACCGTCACCTCGACGTCGAGCGCGTCTTCGCCGTGCCCCGGCTCGAGGGTCACCCCGTCCCCGGCCTGCCGCAGGACCCGCACGGCTTCCTGCCGGTCGACGGCCATTGCGCCGTCCGCGGGCTGACGGGCGTGTACGCCGCCGGCGACGGCGCCGACTTCCCCGTCAAGCACGGCGGGCTGGCGGCCGAGATGGCCGACACGGTTGCCGAGCACATCGCGGCCCGCGCAGGCGCGGACATCGAGCCTCAGCCCTTCACGCCGGTGCTGCGCGGCAAGTTGCTGACCGGAGGAACGCCCCGCAGCCTGCGCGGCGGCGCCGGGCGCTCGGAGGCCGCCGACCACGTCCTCTGGTGGCCGCCTGCGAAGGTCGCCGCGCGGCACCTTGCGCCCGCTCTTGCCGGCGAGGCCGGCGAGGTCCTGCTCGACATCGAGCCCGAGGCCGGCGCCCTCTCGGTCCGCCACGTGCTCGACGAGCGGCTGAGTCGGCCCGCGGGCTGACCGCCCGTCGCGCATAGGCTTCGGACCATGGCCGGAGACCGGCGCGGCCGGTTGCCCCGCCCACACCTCGTCGTACGCACACCACAGCGGGCGCTGAGCCGGCTCCGCGACCGCCGCGTCGGACTCGTCGCATTCGCCGCCGTGCTGGGCCCCGGGCTTCTGGCCGGCCTTTCCGACGACGACCCCGCCGGAATCACGACGTACTCGATCCTCGGCGCCGACTACGGCTACCGGCTGCTGTGGGTCCTGGCCCTGTCCACGATCGCTCTTATCGTGTTCCACGAGCTGGCCGCCCGGACCGGGGTCGTCACCGGCAAGGGGCTCATGCGGCTCGTCCACGAGCGCTTTGGGCGCCGCCGGACGCAGGTCGCGCTGAGCGCCCTGGTCGTCGCCAACGTCGGGACGATCTGTGCGGAGTTCGCCGGCGTCGCCGCGGGCATGCAGGTGCTGACAGGGACGAGCCGCTACATCACGGTGCCGTTCGCGGCCGCCGCGGTCAGCGTGCTGGTCCTCAAGGGCAGCTTCCGGCGCGTCGAGCACGTGCTTCTCGCCCTCAGCTCGATCTTCGTCGCGTACGTGATCTCCGGGCTCCTGGCGCATCCCGACTGGGGCGCCACCGCGCAGGGGCTCGTGGTGCCCGGCATGCCGCTGACGCGCCGCGGCGTGCTCGACGCGGTCGCGACGATCGGGACCACGCTCGCGCCGTGGGGCCTTGCGTTCATCCAGTCCTACGCGGTCGACAAGCGCATCGACGTGAAGGACCTGGGCTATGAGCGCGTCGACGTGATCAGCGGGGCCGTGCTCACGGGGATCATCGGCGTCTTCATCGTGATCGCGTGCGCGGCGACGCTGCACGTCCACGGCCAGCACATCCACGACGCCCGCGACGCCGCAGTCGCCCTGCGCCCGCTCGCCGGCAGCGCCGCCCAGACGCTCTTCGGACTGGGCCTCGTGGGCGCCGCGCTGTTGGCAGCGGCGGTCGTTCCGTTGTCGACCGCCTATTCGGTCGCGGAAGCCTTCGGGCAGCCTGCGGATCTCAACGACGGGTTCCGTGCCGCGCCGCTGTTCTACGGCACCTACGGCGCAAGTGCGCTCGTCGCGGTGATGATCGTCCTGATCCCAGGCGCGCCGCTGGTGCGGATCCTGTTCCTCACGCAAGCGCTCAACGCGGTGCTCCTGCTCGCGATCCTGCCATTCCTGCGTGGGCTCGCCCGCGATCCCGAGGTGATGGGCGAGCACCGCATCGGCCGCTACGGCTCGATCGTCACCGCTGTGGTCATCGGCATGGTCGCGATCTCGGTCGTCACGCTCGGCGTTCTGAGCCTCTGAGGCTGCGAGCAACGAACCCGTCGGGCGTCCGTAGTTCGCCGCGCCGGCCTCGGGCGGCGCTACGGATGACGGGTGGCGGTGGAGCTGGTCATCTGTAACGACCGACCATCGTCAAGGAGCTTGAGCATGTCCACCAGCGCCATCCACCCCGCCGCGACGCAATCGCAGGGACAACCGTCCCAGGCGGCGGTGCAGACCTACCGCGCCGCGGTGGTCCACGACTTCGGTTTGCCGCTGACGGTCGAGCAGGTCCCGAGGCGCACGCTCGAGCCGGGACAGGTGCGCGTGAAGGTCGAGGCCTCCGGGCTCTGCCATACCGACATCCACGCGGCTCACGGCGACTGGCCGATCAAGCCCTCCCCGCCGTTCATTCCCGGCCACGAGGGCGTTGGCATCGTCGTCGAGCTCGCCCCGGGCGTGAGCGAGGTCGGCGTCGGCGACCGCGTCGCGATGCCGTGGCTCGGCTACGCGTGCGGCGCCTGCGACCACTGCGTCTCGGGCTGGGAGACGCTCTGCCTCGAGCAGAAGAACATGGGCTACTCGATCGACGGCACGCTCGGCGAGTATGCCGTCGCATACGGGCGCTACGTCGTGAAGGTGCCCGAGGGGCTGGACCCCTTTGACGCCGCGCCGCTGACCTGCGCGGGCGTCACGACCTACAAGGCGGTCAAGGTCGCCGGGACGCGCTCGGCGGACCTCGTCGCAGTGTTCGGCGTGGGCGGCCTCGGCCACCTCGCCATCCAGTACGCCGCGATCGCCGGCGGGCGGGTGATCGCCGTCGACATCCACGACGAGAAGCTCGACCTCGCACGCGAGCTCGGCGCCGAGTTCACCGTCAACGCCGCCAAGGAGGATCCGGTCGAGGCGATCCAGCGGCTGGGCGGCGCCGACCAGGCGATCGCGCTGGCGGTTTCGCCACGCGCCTTCGAGCAGGCCTATGGATCGCTGCGACGCGGCGGCACGCTGGTGTTCGTCGCGCTACCGGCGGACAACGAGGTGAAGCTGCCGATCTTCGAGACGGTGCTCAACGGCATCACGATCGTCGGCTCGATCGTCGGCACGCGCGCCGACCTGCGCGACGTCTTCGAGCTCCACGGCGCGGGACGGACAACGGTCATCCGCGAAACGCGCTCGCTCGACGACATCAACGAGTCGATCGCAGACGTCGAGGCCGGCCGCGTGGCGGCTCGCATCGTCTTCGAGCTTTAACAGACCAATTTCCAAAGGAGAAACGAACCCCATGGCCATCATCGAGCAGAGCCCGATCGTCGACCCGGCGACCGCGGGAATCAAGCAGCGCTACGAGAACTTCATCGGCGGCGCGTGGGTCCCGCCCACGACCGGCGAGTACCACGACAACGTGTCGCCGGCCACCGGCGAGGTTTTCACGCAGGTACCGAGCTCGGGCGCCGCCGACATCGAACTGGCGCTCGACGCCGCACATGCCGCCAAGGACGCCTGGGGCGAAACCTCGACGACGGAGCGCGCCAGGGTGCTGCACCGCATCGCGGACGTGATCGAGGAGAACCTCGAGACGCTCGCGATCGCCGAGAGCTACGACAACGGCAAGCCGATCCGCGAGACGCGCGCGGCCGACATCCCGCTGGCGGCGGATCACTTTCGCTACTTCGGGTCGGTGATCCGGGCCGAGGAGGGACGAATCTCGGAAATCGACAAGGACACGATCGCCTACCATTTCCGCGAGCCGCTGGGGGTCGTCGGCCAGATCATCCCGTTCAACTTCCCGTTGCTGATGGCGGCTTGGAAGATGGCCCCCGCGATCGCCGCCGGCAACTGCACGGTGCTCAAGCCGGCGAGTCCGACGCCGTGGTCGATCCTCAAGTTCGCCGAGCTGATCCAGGACATCGTCCCGCCGGGCGTGATCAACATCGTCAACGGTCCGGGCGCCGAGATTGGCAAGACGCTTGCGACGAACAAGCGGATCTCGAAGATCGCCTTCACCGGCGAGACCGCGACCGGCCGGCTGATCATGCAGTACGCCGCCCAGAACATCATCCCGTCGACAACCGAGCTCGGCGGCAAGTCGCCGAACATCTTCTTCGCCGATGTCATGGCCGAGGACGACGCGTTCCTGGACAAGGCCATCGAAGGGCTCGTCCTCTACGCCTTCAACAAGGGCGAGGTCTGCACGTGCCCGTCGCGCGCGCTGATCCACGAGTCGATCTATGACGCGTTCATGGAGCGCTGCCTCAAGCGCATCGGCGACATCCGCCAGGGCCACCCGCTCGACCCCTCGACGATGCTCGGCGCCCAGGTCTCGACGTCGCAGCTCGAGAAGATCGAGCGCTACTGCGAGATCGGGATCGAGGAGGGCGCGGAGCTGCTCATCGGCGGTCACCGCTCCGAGCTCGGCGGAGATCTGGACGGCGGCTACTACTTCGAGCCGACCGTCTTCAAGGGCGATAACAAGATGCGGATCTTCCAGGAGGAGATCTTTGGCCCCGTGCTCGCCGTGACGACTTTCGCCGACGATGCCGAGGCGCTCGAGATCGCGAACGACACGCCCTACGGTCTGGGCGCCGGCGTCTGGACGCGCGACACCAACCGGGCATACCGGATGGGCCGCGCTATCAAGGCCGGCCGCGTGTGGACCAACTGCTACCACCAGTACCCAGCCCACGCGGCGTTCGGCGGCTACAAGATGTCCGGCGTCGGCCGCGAGAACCACCAGATGATGCTCGACCACTACAGCCAGACCAAGTGCATCCTGGTCAGCTACGACCCCAAGCCGACAGGCTTCTTCTAGGCCCGTGACCGACCGGATCGTCGCCACGCACGCGGGGCTCGACGCGATCGAGCGCCTGACGGCCAAGCACGGAAGGCTGATGCTCTTCCAGTCCGGCGGCTGCTGTGACGGCAGCTCGCCCCTCTGCCTGCAGGAGGGCGAGCTGCTGATCGGCCCCAACGACCTCCTGCTCGGCGAGCTGGGCGGGATGCCCGTCTACATCGACGACGAGCAGGACCAGCGCTGGAACCGCCCGCGCTTCGTCCTCGACGTCGCGCCCGGACCGGCCTCCGGATTCTCGCTCGAAGGCCTGGACGGGATCCATTTCTTCACGCGCTCCTAGGCCCGCGTCGCCCGATGACGCGGGCCCAGTCCACACGCACCAACGCGACGACGCCGACCAGCATCAGCACCTGCAGCGCGATCCCCCACGGAGAGGTGAACGAGCCGGTGAGGGTGCTCTTCAGGCTGTGCTTGGCGAGCGATGCGCCCCCCACGTAGATCGAGTACGACACGAGGCGCCCGGCGAAGAACGCGGCGGTGAGGGTGAGGAGCCGGACGTTCAGCAGCCCGGCCGCGACGAACAGCTGCGCCGACGGCAAGGGCGACAACGCGAACAGCGCCAGGCCGCCGAGCTCCTTGCGGCGATCGCCGGCCAGCGCGCGCTGCGCCACCTCGAGGCTCTCCAGCCGCTCGCGCGAGAACCGCCCGCGCAGCAGGCGACTGCCGTGGGCGAGCAGCAGCCGTCCGGAGGCCGCCGAAAGCGCCCCGCCCAGGACGAGTGGCACGGCGGCGAGGTTGCTGTTGAGCTTGAAGAAGACCAGCAGCGCCCAGGTCGGTGGCCCGAATGCGGGCAGCAGGTTGACGCCGAAGATGCAGCCGAATGCGACGAGGTACTCGGTAGCCACGGGCGCGGCTACTCCACGCTCAGGATCGTCGCCTCGAAGAACGGGGCGTAGCGAGGCGTCCCGAACCACCAGCCGATGGTGACGCGGCTCGGCAGGACCACGTCGCCGAAGCGGCGCTCGGCGTGGACGTGGCCGCCGAAGGGGATGTAGCCGAAGCGCTCTTGGCCGCTGTTTCCCCAGCGCATGACACTGACGGTACGCACCGCTCCCGCGGCATCGATGCCCAGCTTCAGCTCGGGCTGCTCCGGCGGAACCTCGAAGCTCGCGGCGATGACCTCGTTGCTCTCGGCTCGCCACGTGACGCCGTTCTGCGGCAGCAGCGTCGCGGGAACCCAGATGCTCTCCGCCGCCGCGCGCCCGGCAGCTGCACGGGCGGTGTTCTCGTCGTGCGCATCCATGAACCGCAGCCGGCCGAACAGGCGCCCTTCGGTGCTCCCGGCGCCGTCGGCATAGCGATCGGTCACGTGCAGCGGCCTGACCGGTCCCGCGCCGGCCCGCGCGCGCCAGGTGAACGCATGCCCGCTGAACTCCTGCTGGGCCGTGAACGACAGCCAGCGGCCGACCTTGATTCGGCCCGCCATCGCCAGACGGGCGCCGCTGTGAAGCGGCGCCCCGTCGGCGATTGCGTGAGTCAGGTAGCGGCGGACCGGTTCTTCCAGTTCGGCGATCGACGCTGGGTCGAACCGCCCCGCCCGCTGGGTCACGGCTGGACGGCCGGGACCACCGGCGCGCGCGGCTCGCGCGACTCGCGCTTGCGGTCCTCGGCGAGCAGGACCCGCAGCGGCCCGAGCGTCAGGACGAGGAGTCCGATGCCGGTGAGCAGCAGGGCGAAGCCCATGACGATCGAGAAGAGCGCCACGTTCTCGGCGAAGTAGCCCGTGTTGAGGGCGGTGCTTAGCGAGGTCTCGGTGACCCACACGTTGCGCGCCCCGTTGGCGACGGGCTTGCCGGACTTGCTGTCGATGGCGGCGAGCTTGGCGTCGTCGGTCGGCTTGCCGTCCTTGCCGATGTATTGCTTCATCTCGGAGTAGACCTGACCACCCGTGGCCTCCAGCGCGTGGATGCGCATGTAGCTGGCGAAGCAGCGGGCGCGGCTGCCGGTATCGACGCTCTTGCCCGCGACCGAGCAGGTCGGCAGCGTCACGTTCTTCAGGCCGGCGGCCTTCACCTCGGCCGCGATGGCCCTGGGGGTCATGTCGGGCGTTCCGACGATCTGCTCCTGGGCCATGTTGTCGCGGACCGTATGACGACCTGCAATGCCCGCCACGGCGGATCCGACGCCGAACACGATGAGGAGCGCGCTTGCTGCGATGCCTGCGTACTGGAGAAGCTTCTTGGACATGTGGTGCTTGACCTCCGCTGAGAATTGGTGTGATGCCATCCCAGCGGGTACGCGGCGGCGCGCCATCGGCTGTTTGCCGCTCAGGTCTGCGGGTTTCCCGCCGGCCGCAGCGGCCGTTCGAGCACCACGTCCGTCTCGGGATCCACGTGTAGCTGAGATTCGACCGCGGCAAAATGCGGCAATGAAAGACTTGACCCCCTAGGTGGGCACCGCCGCGCGCGCGAGCTCCAGGAAGGCGGAGACGACCGGCGGCTGGTCGCGCGTGCGGTAGGCGACCGCGAAGCGGACCGTCTGCCTCCTGCCGGCGAGCGGCCGGTAGACGACGCCGGTGCGGTTGAGCGTCATGAGCGACTCGGGCACGAAGGCCACTCCGAGGCCGGACGCGACGAGCCCGATGGCCGTCGGCACCTCGGTGACGATCTGGGCGACGTGCGGCACGACGCCTGCGGCGGCGAGCAGGTTGTCCGTCGCGGCCGCGATCCCGGGGGCGTCCTGGGGGGACAGTGTCACGATCGCCTCCTCGCGCAGGCGGCGAACGTCCACGCGGGGGCTTCCGGCGAGCGGGTGGTCGGCGGGGAGCGCCACGACGATCGGCTCCTCGAACAGCGTTTCGACCGTGATCCCCGCGGCCGCGACCGGCGGGCGCAGGAAGCCGATGTCGATCTGCCTGGCCTGCAGCGCGTCCATCTGCTCGCTGGACGTCAGCTCCCGCAGGCGGATGCCGACCTCACTGCGCTCCTCGCGAAACGCCCGCAGGAACTCGGGGACGCGGCCGTACATCGTCGAGCCCACGAATCCGACCGACAGGTCCCCGAGCTCCCCATGCGCGACGCGACGCGCGGTGGCCACCGCGTGATCCGCCGCCCCCAGCGTGTGGCGCGCCTCGGCCAAGAACGCCTTCCCCGCCGCCGTGAGCTCGACCCCGCGCCGGTCCCGGAGCAGCAGTTGCACGCCGACCTCGGCCTCGAGCGTCTGGATCTGCTGGCTGAGGGGTGGCTGGGAGATGTTCAGCCGCTCCGCAGCGCGCCGGAAATGCAGCTCTTCGGCGACTGCCACGAAGTACCGCAGGTGCCGCAGTTCCATGGGAAGCCATGATACGCCAGAGCTATCAGAGGGCCACAACTCGATATTGGCAAGGAGCGGCTCGCGGGCTTACCCTGCAGGAGCAGGTGCAGACCCTCCTCGTACATCGGACGGCTCTCATATCCCAGCCGTCCGACTCTCCTCCCCGGTGAAGGCCGCTCCTCGAGCGGCCTTCATCTTTTAGGCGGCGACGGAGACGGCCGGCTGCGGCGATGGGACCGCGGTGGGCCGGCCCACGTGCGTCAGAGTGCGCAGGAAGGCGAGGGTGGCCAGGTTTTCCGTGGCGGGATGGGTGAGCACCGCGCTCTCGAAGCCCGGCTCGTCGCCCTCGAGCGGCACGAAGCGCACTCCCGGTGCGGCGAAGCGTTCGGCCGCCGACTCGGGCAGCAGCGCCATCCCGGCGCCAGAGGCCACCGCGAGGAGCGCGTGTTCGACCTGCGCCTCCGCGACCTCGACGAGCGTCGGCGCCAGCCCGGCATCGCGGCAGATCGACACGACGGTGTTGTGGAACGCGGGGTTCGTGTCGGCCGGAAGGACGACGAGCCGCTCCGGAGCCATGCGCTTCAGCGAGATCGCGGCGTTCACGGCCTGCGGATGGGTCACGGGCAGCGCCGCGACCGCGCGCTGGTGGCCGGCCGGCGTTGCCCGGAGCCCAGTGACGGGCGCCGGCAGGCCGACGACCGCCGCATCGAGCCGCTGCGCGCGAACCTCCCCGATCAGGCGCAGCGCGGGGCCGGTCTCCAGTGAGATCTGCACGCGCGGCACGGCGGCGGCTGCGCCGAAGAGCCGCATGGCGCGCGAGACGATCGAGGGCAGCGAGTCGGGCACGTAGCCGATCCGCAGCCGTGTCGTGGCCCGGTCGCGGGCGTTGCGAGCGGCCATCTGGGCGATGTCGGCCTGGCGCAGGACGCGGCGCGCTTCGTCGAGCAGGGCGATGCCGGGCTCGGTGAGCGAAACGCTGCGCTGGCTGCGGTCGAAGAGACGGACGCCGAGCTCGTTTTCGAGCTTGCGGATCTGCTCGCTGACCGCCGGCTGCGCCACATGCAGTCGTTCAGCTGCGCGGCGGAAGTGCAGCTCCTCTGCGACAGCGACGAAGTACTTCAGATGCCTGAGTTCCATAGCGGGCGGTTCCTTGAGTCCGTTGGAGATCCGTGCGTTTCTTGCGCTGCACGGATGGTCCCGTCCCGGGGCGCGCCTGTCGTCGGCTGCGGAGCGGCTCTTTCGCCTACGAGGGGAAACGTATGCGAGCGAGCCGCTACGTAACCAGGCGTATGTCGCCTACGACTGCAGGCGTAGGCGAGGGAGCCGTTTGGTCCGGTAGCCAAGGTAGGCGAACTCGGGCGCGGGATCGAAAGGAGTTGGCGATCAACCGATCGCGCGCGCCACGCGCGACCGCTATGCCGCGCGGCGCACACGGTCCGGCGTGCCCCGCCGGCGCCGGCGAAGCGGGAGTGGCTGAACTTTCGCGGCGGCAGGCGCCTCGGCCGGGTCGAGTGCGGGGTTCGGCTCGAACCGCGGTTCATAGGGCACGGTCTCGATCAGCTTCTCGGTCCCGCATTCGGGGCAGAAGAGCAGGAAGTGGAGCAGCTTCTTGTCGTGCTCGTAGCGCGTGGTCGTATCGCAGAGCTGGTCGCAGCACTCCCCGGGCGGGGGCAAATGGCGTCGTTGCCTGCGCCACTGCCTGACGGTCATGCCCGCGGGGATCGTGCCCTCGATCGGGACGACCGTTTGGCTTAGATATTCGGTGATGGAGGCGGTCTTGGCCATGATCCGCAGGCTCCCACCGCGTTGCTCGGGCGTGAATACCGATGCGCCAGACACTTCATTGCGAGGGCCGGAGATCTTCCTCCGCCTTTCAGAGGGCACAGGTAGGGGAAGCCCTACATCTCGGGTTCTCCCTACCCCGCTCGGCGCGCCGAAGGGGGATGATCTAGCAGGCATGATCAGGACCGTGCTTGTGGTGGACGACGATCCGGTGTTCCGCACCCTTGCTGGGCGACTGCTCGTCGCCAGCGGCCTGAAGGTCATCGGCGAGGCGGGCACGGTCGCCGCGGCGCTCCTGGCGGCAGCCAACATCGAGCCCGCCGCGGTCCTGGTCGACGTCGGGCTTCCCGACGGGGACGGATTCACGCTCGCCAGCCAGCTCGTCGCCCTGCCGTGGGCGCCGTACGTCGTGCTCACCTCCGCAGACCCCGACGTCGGCAACGACGATGACGTCCGGCGCAGCGGCGCGCGGGCCTTCGTACACAAGGCCGACCTTCCCAACGCGCCGCTGGCACAGCTGCTCGGAGCGGATTAGCAACGAACCCGCTGCTGAGCGCTACGGTTGGCCCGATGTCGGGTGAGGTCCGAGTAGTGATCGGCGAAGATGATGTCCTCCTCCGTGAGGGGATCGCCCGGCTGCTGGTCGAGTCGGGGTTCGACGTCGTCGCTCAGGCCGGCGACGCCAAGGATCTCCTGCGCAAGGGCCTCGCGCACCGGCCTGCGGTCGTCATCGCCGACATCCACATGCCTCCGGGCGAGGGAGACGACGGGCTGCAGGCGGCCATCGAGATTCGGCGGCAGCGCCCCGAGACCGGCGTGCTGGTGCTCTCGCAGTTCTATGAGGAGGACTACGCGCTCGACCTGATCGGGGAGCGCGCCCAGGGGGTCGGCTATCTGCTCAAGGAGCGCGTCGGCGACGTCGAGAGCTTCGTCGACGCGGTCAACCGCGTCGCCGGCGGCGGCAGCGCGCTCGACCCCGAGATCGTGGCGCGCATGCTCGGCCGCCGCCAGCGCGACCGGCCGCTCGACCGCCTCAGCCCACGCGAGCGGGACGTCCTCGCGGCAATGGCGGAGGGCAAGTCCAACCGCGGGATCGCCGACACCCTCGTGGTCAGCCAGGCGGCGGTGGAGAAGCACGTCACGAACATCTTCCAGAAGCTCGAGCTGGGTCCGGCCCAGAGCGAGCACCGGCGGGTGCTCGCGGTGCTCGCCTACCTGGGCGACTAATCCGGCAAACCGAACGCCCGATAGCCATCCGTTGTTGTCGGCTCGGCGGACGTCCGCTGGAGTGAAAGCATTTGCTGAGCCCCGACGAACCGCGATGACCAGCAACGACCGACCGGTTGCCGACGAGATCGTCGTGTTGTCGGCCGCCGGTGCGGGCGCGCCGGTTGCGTGGCGCGAGCTGCTCGCCGTCCCGGCCGACCAAGAGGGCGTCGCTGCCGAGGAACTGCGGGGCGCGGGCACGATTTCCGAAGCGCTGGTGCTGTCGACATGCGGGCGCTTCGACGTCTACGCCGTCGCGTCCGACGCCGATCGCGCAGAACGTGAGCTGACGCGCTGGGTGGCGCGGCGCTCCGGCTGCCCGGTGGAGGCCGTGGCCAGCCGCCTCCAGACGCTTCGCGGACGCGCCGCCGCCCGCCACCTCCTCGCCACCGCGGCCGGCCTGCGATCGCCGGTCCTGGGAGAACACGAGATCCTCGGCCAGGTCCGCCGCGCCCGCGACCGTGCGGCGCGCTCCGGTGCGACGGGTCCGATGCTCGACCGCCTCACGGTCGACGCGCTGCGCGCAGGCCGCCGTGTGCGCGCGACGACGGCCCTCGGACGCGGATCCGTGTCGGTGCTTTCGGTCGGCGTGCAGCTGGTCGTGGAGCTCTGCCCGGGTGCGAGCAGGCGCGCTCTCGTGCTCGGGAGGTCCCGTACCGCGACGGCTGCCCGCGACCGCCTGCTCGCCGGCGGCTGGGCCGTCACCTGCGCGCCCACCGCGCCGGCGCGATCGCCGGACGGGGCGTTCCTGGCGGAGTTCGACGCGATCGTTGCCTGCACCGGCACCAGCGGGACCGTCGTCGGAGCGGACGCGCTGGCCGACGCGGCGGCCGGCCGTGGCGGCAGTCCGCTGGTCGTCCTCGACCTCTCGGTCCCGCGCGATGTCGAGGCGCGTGCCGGCCAGGCCAGCGGCGTCCTGCTCTACGACGTCGACGCGCTCGCGGCGGCGGCCGCACCCGTGGTGGCCGCGCGGTGCGCCGGAATCGCGGACGCCGAGCGGATCGTCGACGACGAGCTGGGCCGCTTCGAGGCCTGGCGCACCGACCGGATGCTCGCGCCGACGATCAAGGCACTGCGCGGCCACGTACGTGGTGTCGTCGCCGACACAGTCGACGCAGGAAGTGTGGAGCGCGTGGTGTCGCGACTGCTGCACGCGCCCACGCGGCGCCTGCGCCAAGCGGCCGCCGAAGGGCGCGCTGAGCATTACGCGCTGCTCGTCCGGTCGCTGTTCGGCGTCGATGACGACGTTGCCGGTCCGGCCGCGCCGGCCGGCGCCCGCACTTCGTCTTAGGAAGGGCGGGCGCCGGGAGGCACCGGAGGTCCTACGGTTCAGGCCTGCTCGCGCGGGACGCCGGCGAGGTGCAGCGGAGCGACGGCCAGGGCCTGTCGCTGCGGCGGTGCGGGCTCGACGAGATGCTCCGCGGACCACTCGTAGAGGGCCATGAGCGGGCCGGTCAGGCTCCAGCCGAGCGATGTCAGCGAGTACTCGACGCGGGGCGGCACTTCGGGGTAGGGGCGCCTCACGACCAGGCCCTCGCGCTCGAGCGCGCGGAGGGTCTGGGTGAGCGTCTTCTTCGAGATCTCGCCCACCTCGTGGAGCACCTCGCTGTAGCGACGCGTACCGGTCGCGAGGAGATACACGATTTCGACCGACCACTTGCCCGAGAGGAGGCGAAGAGCCTGGCGCGTGCCGCGCGCCATCTCGTAGTCGGACGCTTCGGCCAGCGGCGGAACGCTCTGCATGACGGGTTGTGCGCTCATGTGAGATCAGCAAGCACGAGGATCGGTTCCATGCCCCGATGCTGTCCCCGGCGCCGCCTGCTGTCGACAGCCATTTCCGATCGCGTGATCGGCCATCCCTCTCGTTCGATGCGCCTGCGTTACGTAGAACGCTACGGCTGGGAGTCGGTGTACCGGCCGCCGGTGTTCGTATTCCACGTCCGCCGGTTCGCCATCTCGGAGACGTAGTCGACGTGCGCCTGCACGGGCCAGCTGATCTGCTTCCAGCCCCCGATCACGTAGCTCATGTTGTAGGGACCGTCAGCGGGCGACGTGAGGTACGTCGGCGCGACGGACTTGTAATAGGCGTCCAGCTGCGGCGAAAGCCTGCCGGGGTTGTCCGTCATGAGCAGCGGTGCGTGGAAGCCCAGATGCGATAGCGGCGCGGAGGCCACCGCCGCCTGCCAGTCGCTCGCGTTGACGAGCGTGAACCCGTGACCCGGACCGGTGATCTTCCAGCCCACCTGGCCGACCGGATCCCACATCTTCGCGAACGCGATCGACGTATCCACGGCCGTGTCGGTCGGAGGGGCGTTGAAGGCGACGATGTCGTCGTTCGTCACGCGCATGACCGCGCCGTATTTCGAGAGCTGATCCGCGACCGCGCCCGAGATCTGCTGCGGCCCGCCGAACAGGTAGATGCGGGCCTGGCCGTTGCGCCGCTTGAGCGCATCGATCGTCGCCTGGGGAATCGAGTTCGCCTTCACCCAGAGGAGGCCCGAGGCCATGTGCGCGACCCAGTGGGTGGCCGGGAGCAGGTAGCGGTAGGACTGCATCGACCCGACCAT
>JAWVFZ010000145.1:0-12452 GCA_033855555.1 Solirubrobacteraceae bacterium | reverse complement strand
AGAGCTAGGTCCATGCCCCACCGTTACCCCCGGCGCGCCAGGCATAACGGAGGTTGGGCACCTCACGGTGCCCTTCTTACGCGAGCTGGATGTGATCGGCCTCGGCCGCGCCACCGAACGGCCGCGTGAGCCCGAAGCTCCTCAGCGTGGCCTCCGGCACGCCCTCGACGCCGGGCGTGTCCGAGGCCTCGCCGCGCGTGTGCGGGTCGTTGGCAAATCCGCCGACCTCGACCGAATGCTGCGGCGTCCGGTAGCCCGACAGCCCGATCAGATGCAGGTGCAGCGACTTGCCCAGGCGGTCCAGGCGGGAGGCGAGGATCGGCTCCACCCCGACGCTGTAGTTCGTCCCGGCGGCGGGGAAGAAGCCGAAGGCGCCGCCGTGCAGGGAGAACGGCCCGACCGGCCCGGTGGGCCCGCCGCCGGAGCCGAGCCCGTAGGCGGCGGCCACGCGCACCTGATAGCTCGCGAGGCGCTTCTCGAGCTCGCCCCGGCGCGAGCGCAGCGCGATGAGCTGGACGTGGCGACGGGCGCGCGAGCGTGAGAACACGGTCTGGCGCACGACCAAGGCATAGCGCAGCTGGTCGACCTGGTCGCGCTGGATCAGCGTCGCGCTCGTGACGTGCTGCTGGGTGGTAACCAGGCCGGTGAGCCGGCGCGACAGCTGCGTCACGGCGATGCCCTCGTCGCGCACGCGCGTCGTGGCCGTCGTGTTCTGGTCGGCGATGCGCTTGAGCTGGTCGATGCGCTCGAGCAGGTCGGCGAAGCCGTGCGCATCCAGCACGACGCTGACGAGGTCGGGCTGCGGCGCCTCGTACTGGCCGACGAGCTGTCGGGCGAGCACCGAGCGGTCGTGCGCGAGGCTGATCCGCAGGGTCACAAGGCGGGCGCGGGCGTCGCGCAGCCGGGTGCGCAGCTGGGCGAGCTGGGCCTGTTCGAGATCGAGGCTGTGCTGGATCCCGGCAAGCTTGGCGCGGACGTCGGCGATCGGCCCCTGGAGTCCTTCGATCCTCTTGCTGTCGGCGCGGATCTGCGCCTGCAGCGCGCGGTCGCGGGCCTGCGAGGCCCCGATCTGCGCCTGCAGATCGGCGGCGACGGGCGCAGCCGCGGGCCCACCCAGTGCGAGCAGGGCGAGCATCACCGCCGAGTTGCGCGTGCGAACCGACACAGCGGCTCGCGACGGTATCCAGGCACCCGGTGTTTAGCTGCATCCCAGGTTGCAGGCGCGCCGGAAAGGATTGCCACCCGCGCGGCGTCCGCAGAGGCATGAAGACACCGCTAGCTGTGCTCTGCACTGCCGGAGCCATCACCGCCATCGCTGCGCCGGCGCTCGGCAGCGGCCCCACTGTTCGCGTCTCGGAGTACAAGTTCACCGCCAAGACAGTCCACGTCAAGCGCGGCGCCACGGTCAAATGGACCTGGCCCGCTGCCGGCGGGGACCCTCACAACGTCACGTTCGCAGGGTTCCATTCCAAGACGCAGCAGAAGGGGTCGTTCAGCCACACCTTCCGCAAGAGCGGCACGTTCAAGTACGTGTGCACGATCCACAACAAGAAGTTCGGGATGCACGGCACGGTGGTCGTCTCGTAGCCCTGGATGGTTGATGCGAAATCGACCGTGCGTGTTGCGGGAAATTCGCATCGACCATCCAGTGGCGATACTCGGTCGCGTGGCGTCCCTCACGCGACCCGGACGATGGCTGCCGGCGGCGCTGCTGGCCGCGCTGATCGCCGTCTCCGGCTCCTCGGCGGCGGGCGCGGCGCGCACGCCGCCGGTCGCGATCCTCGCCTACCACCACATCGGCGCGCCGCCTGCGGGCGCGTCGAACCCGTCGCTGTGGGTCCCTGCGGCGCTCTTCCGCCGCCAGGTGGCCGCGCTCGCGCAGGCCGGCTACCGCGGCGTCACGCTTGGCCGCGTCTGGCGCGCATGGCACGGCGCGGGCACGCTTCCCGCGCGCGCCGTGGTCCTGTCGTTCGACGACGGGTACGCGAGCCAGTACCACGCCGCGGCGCGGATGCTGCGCGCACGGCGCTGGCCGGGCGTTTTGAACCTGCAGGTCGCCCGGCTGGACACGGGCGGCGGCCTGAGTCGCGCGCAGGTGCGGCGCATGATCGCCGACGGCTGGGAGATCGACGCGCACACCGTCACCCACCCGGACCTCACCGTGGTCGGCGCCGAGCGCCTGGCAGCCGAGGTCGGCGGCTCGCGCACCGCGATCCAGGACGCATTCGGGGTACGCGCGGACTTCTTCAGCTATCCATTCGGGCGCTCCAACGCGACCGTCCGAGCCGCGGTGCGCGAGGCCGGATTCCTGGGCGCCACGACCGTGCGCCGCGCTCTCGCCTCGCCGCGCGGGGACGCCTACACCCTGCCCCGGATCAGCGTCGGCGGCGGGACTTCCGCGTACGAGCTGCTCCACGAGATCGGCTCGGGCGGATAAGGTCCCGGCGCACTCCACCGCTCACGAGAGGGACGATCCAGCATGCCCCGCCAGCCCCGCACCCACCTTCGATCGCTCGCCGTGCTCGCCTGCGCGGCGGTCGTGGCGCTGCTCGCGCTCGGCTCCAGCGCCGGCGCGCAGCCGACCGCCCACGCCGCGCGCTCCTGCAGCCCGCCGAAGTACCCGGGCCTGGGCTACTTCACCTCGCTGGAGGTCAGCCACGTGACCTGCGCAACCGGCCGGAAGGTGACCGTGGCCCATTACCGCTGCCGGACCCGCCACGGCCGCTCGGGCCGCTGCACCAGCAAGGTGCTGGGCTACAGCTGCACGGAAGGGCACCGCAACTCGATCCCCACCGAGTACACCGCCCGTGTGACCTGCAAGAGCGGGACGCGCAAGGTCGTCTACACCTACCAGCAGAACACGGGCTGAGCGTCCGTCACCAGGTCGCCGCGAGCCGGTCGAACGCCCGCAGCAGGTAGGGCCCCAGCGTCGTAGAGAACAGCCGGGTGATGTGGCCGACGTCCTTGTGGACGAGCACGCCCCCGACGACCGGGAAGCACATCCGCTTGCTGCACTGAAAGCTCGTCAGGTCGATCGACCCGGCTCGCGGCGCGCCAAGCTGCGCCGCGGCCGCCACGGCGGGGTCGCGGCGCGCGACGACCGAGCGCTTCAGCGCACACACCCGCCAGGCAGGCCGGCGCGAGCGGATCGCTCGCCGGACGCAATCGAGCGTGCCGCTCTTCGCGTTCACCACGTCGCGGATGACCACGACGTGCGTGATCGAGGAGGGCAACGAGCTGAGCGTGTTCAGGTAGCCCTTCCGGGCGTATCTGAAGCGCAGCGACGCGTCTGCCCCATAGACCCGTACGCCGGCGTGGCCGGCGACGAACAGCGTGTGCACGAACGGATGCGCGCGCAGCCATGCGGGCGCCGCGCGGTTGCGAGCGGCGCACTGCTCGCGGATCGTCGGCCCCTTGTCGGGGGGCGCCGTGGAGAACGGGCAGCTCGTTCGCGTCATGTTCATGACGCGCCACCCCTTGGCCTTGGCGACGACGTTCAGGGCGGGGCGCCAGTGCGTGGCATGGCTGTCGCCGATCAGCGCCACGGTCTCCGTCGCGGCGCCCACCGCCGCGCCGAAGCTGCACAGCTGGAGGATCTTCGCCGCGGCGAGGGGCTGACAGGGCGAGTCGAGCTCGAGCTGGGCGTCGTTCGGCCTGGGCATCACGGCCAGGCGCAGGCTGGGATTCGAGCATGGGTGCTGGGCGTCGCGCGCGGCCGCGCCGAGACAGGGCGTCGCAGCGGCGGCCGCGCTGCTTGCGGCGGCTTTGGGCCAGCCGGCGGCAAGCCGGTCGAACGCCCGCAGCAGGTAGGGCCCCAGCGTGGTCGCGAACAGGCGCGTGAGGTGGTCGATGTCCTGGTGGACGAGCACGCCGCCGATGACCGGGAAACACTGGCTGCTGCTGCACTGGAAGTGCTGGAGGTCGATCACCTGCACGCGCGTGCCTATCTGGCGGGCGGCCAGCACCAGCGGATCGGAACGTGCAACCAGGCTCGTGGGCACTGCACAGACGCGGCCGGAGGACTGGTGGCGGCTGATGGCGCGCTGGACGCAGTCCCTGGTGCTGAACGTGCTCTTGGGCTGGTCGCGCACGACGACCACGTGACGGACCGTGGATGGCAGCGACTTCAGGGCGCGCAGGTCTGCGGTGACCGTGTCCGTGAAGTTGTTGTGGCCCGCGCGGGGGCGCACGCGCGCGCCCGCGTTGCCGGCGACGAAGACCGTGTCGATCCACGGGCGCTTTGCCAGCCACGCCGGGATCGCGCGGTTGTGGCGCAGGCACGACTTGCCCAGCGCCGCCGACAGCCTCGCAGGCGTTCCCAGCGCGAACGGGCAGCTCGTGCGCGTGAGGCTTGCTCCGCGCCAGCCCTTGGTGCCCGCGAGGACCTCGAGCGCAGGCCGCCAGTGCGTGGCATGGCTGTCGCCGAGGATCGCGATGCTCTCGCGCGCCTGCGTCGCCGGGACGCCGAAGTAGCAGACGCTGATCACCTGCGCCCGCTTGAAGGGATGACACGGGGCATCGGTCTCGAGCAGCGCCGCCGAAGGCCGCGGCGCGACCTTGTGCAACAGCTGCGGGTTGCTACATGGATGCAGCGGATCGCGCGACGCCGCACCGAAGCAGCGTGGCTGCGTGGCGTCTGCGAGTCCCGCTACGGCGACCGCCGAAAGCGCAGCGAGGATCGCCGTGAGGAGGAGGTGGCAGGAGCGGGACATCGTGCGGGGCCGACATCATGCATGGTGGCGCACGGTCTGCGTTCCGGCAATTCGTCCGCCCTGGCGGCGTTCAGCCCGAATTCAGGCGGTGGGCGCCGGCCGGGCGAGCACCATCGGGTCGCACAGGTCGGGCCGGTTCGGATCGTTCAGGCCACGGCGCAGGCGGGCGTACGCGTGCGCGCCCACGATCAGCGGCAACCAGAAGAGGATCAGCCGGTAGGCCAGCACGGCGGCAGCAGCAACGGCGACGGGCACGCCGTACACGACCATCGTCCCGATCAGGCCACCGTCGATGCCCCCGATCCCTCCGGGGATCGGCAGCAGGCCGCCCAGCTGACCAAGCAGGTAGCCCATCAGCACCACGGTGAACGCAGGCGAGTCACCGAGAGCCATGAAGCACGCCCACAGCACCGCGTTGTCGAAGGCCCAGTAGCCCAGCGAGCCGACGATGACCCGCCAGTCACGCTTGCGCAGGATCTGCCCCGCCTCCGTCAGCCCGTCGCCGAGCGCCTCGACGCCTTTGGCGATCGCCGCGCTGCGGCGGCTGCGCTCGCGCGTCGCAACCTCGCGGCGGTGCAGCCCCAGCGCCATCCCGACGACGGCCAGGATCGAGACCACCGCCAGGCCGGCGGGCAGGATCGTCAACAGCGGCGAGAACGAAGGGCCGACGCCGGCGAACATCAGCACACCGACGACCGCCACGGCCACGAAGTTGGCGGCGCTCTTCAGGGCGAAGAAGGCGACGCTTCGGCGTGCGATGTCCCCCGCCGGCATCCCGCCCTTGCGCAGCGCCCAGGCGCCGAGCGCGAGTCCACCCGCGCCACTCGCCGGGATCAGCGATCCCATCGCCAGCTCGGACATCCCCAGGTCGTAGGCCGAACGCCAGGACATGTGTTCGCAGAACACGGGCTTGAACATGACCACGTAGGAGATGCACGACAGCCCCTCCAGTGCGACGGCAACCGCGAGCCACGCCGGATCGGCCTCTTCGAGGATCGAACGGACGTCACCGAGCCCCGGGGCCAGCCATGCCACGAGCACCACCACGCCGAGCACTCCCGCCACGCTGACCGCCCGCCTGCGCAGCATCTTGTCGTCGAACTGCTCATCCAACGGTTCGCTGCGAGGGAGTGGCTCAGCGATGAACGGTTGCACGCGCAACCAAGGCTACTCCGCCCGCACGCTCGCCCTGCGGGGATCCATACGGCTGTCACCGTGTGAACGATGCTGCCGCCCCGGCAAGAGCAGTACGTCCAGGAGGTCGCGAATCGCCTGCGCGCCGCGCTGGGCGATGACCTGCTGGCGGTCTTCCTCGTCGGGTCCGCAGCGCTGGGCGACTGGGTACCGGAGCGCAGCGACATCGACGTCATGGCCGTCTGCGCCGGCCCGCTTTCAGCGGCGCAGCGCGATCGGCTCGTCGAGTCGCTCCTTCACCGCGCTCTCCCCTGCCCCGCGCGCGGCCTCGAGCTCGTCGTCTATATCCGCGACGCCATCGGCGCCCCGCGGCGCGGACTCGGCTTCGAGCTCAACCTGAACACCGGAGCCGGGGTTGGCGAGCACGTCTCGTCCGACCCCGGCGCGGAGCCCGCGCACTGGTTCCTCCTCGACGTCTCCGCGGCGAGGCTCCATGGCCGGGCGATCTCCGGGCCGGCGCCGCAGGCGCTCATCGGGGCGGTCCCCGCGGCCGATGTCCATGCCGCGCTGATCGAGTCGCTGCGGTGGCACCGCGAGCACGAGGCGACAAGCGCGAACGCGGTCCTCAACGCGTGCCGCAGCTGGCGCTACGCGGCCGAGGGAACCTGGTCCTCCAAGCCCGAGGCGGGGCGATGGGCGCTCGAGCATGGCGCCGACGACGTCTTGGTGCGAAGGGCGCTCGCCTCGCACGCGGGCGCGTCAGGCCAGCTCGACGCGAGGGCGGTCGCGACGTTCCTGGCTGACGTCGCGGCGCGGCTGGGTCACTCCTCGGGTGCCTGATCGAGCGCGAAGCGATAGGCGCCGAACCATCGCACCGTGACCTGGTCCTCCTGGAACCCGATGCAGACGGCGAGGTCGCCGCAGGTGGGGCAGCGCAGGACCACGCCTGCGCCGCGGTAGGCGCGGTGCGCGCCGAGCGGCTGCCGGTCGCCGCAGGACTGGCAGCGGCGGACCACCGTGGTCGGCTCCGTTCCGAGGATGTCGCCGAGCAGGCCCGCCATGCCGTTGCCATCGAGGTGCAGGTCGGTCATCTCATCCTCCGGTGGGGCCGAAGCGCTCGGCGTGGATGGAGCTCGCGTCGTACCCGGCTTGGACGAGGAGCCCCAGGACGTGCTCGACGAACGGCGTCGGGCCACACACGAAGCAGCGCACGCCCGCCGGATCGCCGAACCCCGTCGCCGCGATCATGTCGGCGTCGACGCGGCGCTCCCAGCCCTCCCAGCCTTCGGGTGAGGTGCGCGTGTAGGTCCAGGAAACCTCGAGCCCCTGCCGCGGCCGCAGCCGCGCGATCTCACTCGCGTACAGCGCGTCGTCCGGGCTGCGCGTCGAGATCAGCGCGTGTACCTCGACGTCGCTGTCGCGCGCGGCGCGGTGGCGCAGCATCGCCATCAACGGCGCAAGGCCCGAGCCGCCGGCCACCAGCAACAGCGGGCCGCCCTCGTCGCTGGACCACGTGAAATGGCCGCCGATCGGGCCGCGCACCTCGAACTCGTCGCCGGGCCGCACCTCCTCGATCAGGTAGGTGGACACCTCGCCGTCGGGCACGAGCTCGACGGTGAGCTCCAGCCGTTCGAGCTCGGGCGCCGAGGCGATCGAATAGGAACGCTCGGCCTGGTAGCCGTCGTCGGCGGTCAGGCGGATGTCGACATGCTGGCCTGCGCGATGTCCGGGCCAGTGCGGAACGTCGAGGGCGATCGTGCGCGCGCTCCGCGACTCCTGCACGACGTCGCGCACCGTGGCGGTGCGCCACACGACGCGCGGCCCGCGGATCAGTCGCTCCAGTAGCGCTGTTCGCGCCACGGATCTCCGTAGTTGTGGTAGCCGGCGAGCTCCCAGAAGCCCGGCTCGTCGGCGATCGTGAGCACCAGCCCGCGCAGCCACTTCGCGCTCTTCCAGAAGTACAGATGCGGAACGAGCAAGCGCGCCGGGCCGCCGTGCTCGGGGTCCAGCGGCTCGCCTCCGTACTCGTAGGCCACCCAGGCGCGCCCGCCGGTGAGGTCTTCCAGCGGGACGTTGGTCGTATACCCGCCGTCGCACCACGCGCTCACGTGCTCGGCCTCCGTCTCGACCCCTTCGAGGAGGACATCGAGCGAGACGCCCTTCCACTCCGTGTCCAGCTTGGACCACTTCGTCACGCAGTGGATGTCGACCGTGAAGGCTTCCGACGGCAGCGCGAGCAGCTCGTCCCACGACCAGCTCAGCTCCTCGTCGACCGCGCCGGAGATCCTCAGGCTCCAGTCCTCCAGCGGCGTGCGCGGCGTCGGGCCCGCCGAGAGCACCGGGAAATCCGGCGTGAAGTACTGGCCGGGCGGAATCCGGGACTGGTCGATCTCGGGACGGCGCCGGCCATGGAATCCTCGTGAGACGGGCGGCATTGCGATCTCCGACCACCGTACGCGCAGGGCCGCGTCGCGGCAAGAGCGCCGGCCTTCAGGTGAGCGGGCTCTCAGGGCTTCGCCGCGAAGGAGCGCTTGATCATGCGCTCCCGCGTGCGCATCACACCGTCGCCGCGCCGGAAGCGCTCCGACTTGCAGATGCCGCCGCCGCGCATCCCGCCGACGCGCTGGCCGCCTTGGCGGACCTCGACCGACACCCCGTAACGGAGCCCCCCGCGGGGCGCATTGGGGTTGCACCCGATCTGCACGCCGGACGAGTCCCAGGTGATGTTGGAGAAGTACTTCGCGACGTAGTTCGGTCCCTGCCCGGGGGTGTTCAGGAACTCGGCTGCGCTGTCGTAGCGGTACGTCACCTTGTACGTCGCCCTGCCCGTCGGTTTCGGCGGAGTGGTCGTGCCGCGACGCAGGCGCACGAGCACCGTTACCGGGCTCGTGTCACGAGCATCCTTGGCCGTCAACCCGTTCCGTGCAGGCAGCATGAAATCGAGGTAGTAGCCGGCGAGGCGCGAACCGTTCGATGGTGGACTCCCGAGGAACGACGCCTTGGTCGTGATCCGCTGCTTCGCCCGCACCGGCAGGTCGAGCGCGGCCGTGGCCGCGCATGCGTCGGCGGTCGGCCGGCCCTTGTCGATGTCGAGAACCCAGGCGAGGTCGAGATGCAGCGTGCCTTCAGTGACCGGCGCGAACGCGAAGACGTGCCGGCCGCTGTCGTTGTCGTCGCGTTCGGTGATGACCAGCCCGGACGGACCGGTCACGCGGGCGCTGCCGCTCCGCAGGTCGGTGTTCCGCCCGCTGTCGCGGCTGATGGCCTGCTCCGGCAACACGACGGCGACGTACGGCTTGCCCAGCGCCAGCACAGCGGCCGAGTTCTGATCGGGGGTGTCCTCGGCGATCTCGATCGGCGTCGTGGTCCCGGCGAGGTCCGCGGGCGTGCAGGTCCGCAGATCCTGGGCGGCGACACCCGCGGGCGACGCCAGGGCCCAGATGAGGGGCCCGAGAACAACGATCGAGCCCGTTGGCCGCCGCACGGAGCGAACGTACCGCACGACGGTCGCGATTCATACGGCGGTTGGCTAGCCTCGTCTTGTGGCTACAACGACGGCTGCGCGACGGGTTCCTCTGGGCGCCGAGATTGCGCTCGCCTTCGCTGCTGGTGCGGCCTCCTTCGCGGTCGTCGCGGTCCCGCTCGCGGTCACGAACTCCAATGTCCTGGCCGTCCTCCTCGGCGTGGTCTGCATTGCCGCGGTGGCGGCGATGTTCCGCTTCTGGGGCATGGCATACGCGATCCCGGCCGCGATGGCGGGCGCGCTCGCCTACGACTGGTTTCATTTCCCTCCGACGCATATCCGCGCGTTTCCGGATTCCGGGGACCTGGTGAACCTGCTGACGTTCATCGCGGCCGCCGTCGCGGTCGGCGAGCTCGCGGCGTACGCGGACCGGCGCGCGGACGTCTCGGAGGTGGCCCGGAGCGAGCTCGCGGACGAGCAGGCCGCGCTGCGCCGCGTGGCGACGCTCGTCGCCCGTGGCGTGGCGCCGGAGGTCGTCTTCGCGGCTGTAGCCCAGGAGGTCGGCGCGCTGCTCGAGGTCGACGGGGCAGGCATCGTCCGCTACGAGGACGACGAACACTGCGTGCAGGTCGCCGGCTGGGGCGTCGCGGGGCACGAGCCAAGCCCGATGGGACGCACCAAGACCAAGATCGAGCGCACGACGGTCGTCAGCGAGGTGCTGCGTACCGGCCGCGTTGCTCGGATCGACGACTACGCGCGCGCGAACCGTGGTGTCATCCCCCGGGTCGTGCAGATCGTCGGCATGCGGTCGGGAGTCGGCGCCCCCATCGTCGTCGACGGTCGTCTCTGGGGCGTGATGATCACCTGGTCTGTGCACCCCGAGTCACTCGCGGATACGGCCGAGGCCCGCCTTGCGGATTTCACGGGCCTTGTCGCCACGGCGATCTCGAACACCGCAAGCCGGGAGGAGCTTGCCCGGCTCGCGGACGAGCAGGCAGCGCTGCGACGCGTGGCTACGCTGGTCGCGCAGGGCGTCCCCCCGCCCGAGATGTTCTCGGCGGTCGCGCGTGAGGTCGGGCGGCTCCTGGGCGTCGATGCCATGCATCTGGGCCGCTACGAGCCCGACGGGGCGGCGACCGCCGTCGCCGCCTGGAGCCGTGCCGGAGAGCACATACCGACCGGCGTGCGCGTGACAATGGAGGGCGAGAACGTCGTGGCGCAGGTAATGCGAACCGGGCGTCCCGCGCGACTGAACAGCTACGACGACGCCTCCGGCCCCGGCTCCGCACTGGCTCGCGAGCTGGGTCTGGGTTCGTCGGTCGGCGCCCCGATCGTCGTCGAGGGGCGCCTGTGGGGCGTCATGGTCGCCTCGTCGAAAGGCCCCGACCCGCTCCCCGTGGACACCGAGTCGCGGATCGCCGGGTTCGCTGAGCTCGTCGCGACGGCGATCTCGAACACCGAGGCACGGATCGAGGTGGGACGCCTCGCCGAGGAGCAGGCGGCGTTGCGGCGCGTGGCGACGCTGGTGGCGCGAGGCGTGCCTCCGGGCCTTCTCTTCAGCGCCGTCGCCGAAGAAGTCGGCCGGCTGCTCGGCTCGGACTCCGCATCGATGGTCCGTTATCAGGACGACGGGACCGTCACCTTCGCCGCACAGTGGGGCGAGCCTGGTTTCACCCTCCCGGCCCGCACCAACCTGTCCTTGGGTGGCGAGAACATCCCCACGATGGTGTTTCGAACAGGGCGGCCGGCGCGCATCGACGACCACTCCGCGGCCACGGGGGCTGTCGGCGACGCTGTGCGCCAGCTGGGTACCCGCTCGGCGCTCGGCTGTCCGATCGTCGTCGATGGGCGGCTCTGGGGCGCGATGATCGCCGCCTGGGGCAGCGACGAGCGAGCGCCCCCCGGCAGCGAGTCGCGCATCAAGGAGTTCACCGAACTGATCGCGACCGCGATCGCGAACGTCCAGGCGCGGTCGGACCTCGCCGCGTCACGCACGCGAATCGCGGCGGCCGCCGATCAGGAGCGCCAGCGAGTGGTTCGCGACCTGCATGACGGGGCACAGCAGCGCGTCGTGCACACGATCATCACGCTGAAGCTGGCCGACCAGGCGCTCCAGAAGGGCGAGGAGGCTGCCCCCGAGCTCGTCGCCGAGGCGCTTCATGAGGCGGAGACGGTGCAGGTCGAGCTCCACGAGCTCGCACACGGCATCCTCCCCGCGGTCCTCACCCGGGGCGGGCTACGCGCGGGCGTCGAGGCACTGGCTGTACGGACGCCCGTGCCGGTCGATGTCGACGTGTCCGTCGAACGGCTCCCTGACCCGGTCGAGGCGACCGCGTACTTCGTCGTGGCCGAGGCGCTGACCAACGTCGCAAAACACTCTCACGCCGAGCACGCCACGGTCGCGGCACACCTCGCGAACGGCACGCTTCAAGTCCAGGTGCGCGACGACGGCGTCGGAGGCGCCCAGCCTGACAGCAGCGGTCTCGTGGGCCTCCGCGACCGGCTTGCCGCTCTCGACGGACGGCTCAGCATCGAGAGCCCGGCCGGCGGCGGCACGCTGATCGGGGCCGTCATCCCTCTTTCGGCCCGCGCGGAACGGGAACCCTTCAGCGCTTCCACTTGATAGAGCAGCCAACCGGCTGCGTCTCGGCGGGCTGGGCCGGCTTTCCGGCCAGCGCGGCGCCGATCGCGGCGCGCAACCAGCCAGCCCGCTCGCCAGCGTCCTGGTGGTCGGAGTCCGGCGCGCCGCGATAGGCAAGCGTTCCGTCACGGGCGACGACGAAGACGTCCGGCGTCGTCTTCGCGCCGTAGGCGCGCGCGACGGACTGGTCCTCGTCTCGTAGGTACGGCGCCGGCCAGCCGCCGTCGGCAGCAACGCGTTGCGTCATCGCTTCGAAGGAGTCACGCGGGTGGCGCTCGGCGTCGTTGGGGTTGACGAGCAGCACCGGCACATCGACGTCGCGGGCGACATCGAGAATCCGGTCGTGCCACGCCAGCGCATACGGGCAGTGGTTGCAGGTGAACACGACGACGGCCGGCGTCTGCTCGCCGAGTCCGTCCGCGCCGCCGCCGGCGGCCGGCAAGGAAAACGTGGGCACGGGGTCGCCGATCGAAAGGCTCATGCGGGCTCCTGTTCGGTCACG
>JAWVFZ010000144.1:0-3965 GCA_033855555.1 Solirubrobacteraceae bacterium | reverse complement strand
GCGCCGGGACCGGCGACCTCCATCTTCGCGAACGACGACTCGTCGAACAGCGCGGCGCGCTCGCGGCAGGCGACGTGCTCGGCGCCGATCGCGGGCGACCAGTTGCGCCCCGCCCATCCGCGCGGGCGCAGCTGCTCGTGGGTGGGTGGGATTCCCATCGCGTTGGACTCGTACCAGTTGACGCGCTCCCAGCCGGACTTCTCCCCGAACGCCGCGCCGTGGTCGCGATGCCAGGCATACGCGCTCGAGACGCGCAGCGGCCGCCCGGCCTCGCGCTCCTCGCCGGGATAGTGGATGTCGTAGTAGGTCTCGTAGACCTCCTTGGCGCGCTTGAGCGTGTACGAGGGCGAGCGGAAGTGCGCGCCGAAGCGGCGGATGTCCATCTGCCAGACGTCCAGCGACGGCTCGCCTTCGGCGATCCACTCGGCCATGACCTTGCCGACGCCGCCCGCGCCCGCCAGGCCGTGCGCGCAGAAGCCGGCGGCCACAAAGAACCCGCGGACCTCGCTCTCGCCGAGACAGAACTCGTTGTCCGGCGTGAACGCCTCGGGGCCGTTGATCAGCTTCGTGACCTTCACGTCCTCCATTGCCGGGACGCGCACCTTCGAGGCCTGCGCGATCTCCTCGAAGCGCGGCCAGTCTTCCTCGAGCAGGCGGCCGTTGAAGTCCGGCGGGATGCGGTCGACGAGGTGCTCGTCCAGCGCCCACGGCGCGCTGTGGCGCTCGTAGCCGCCCATCACCAGACCCTCGCCCTCCTCGCGGTAGTAGACGAGGTTGTCGGGGTCCCGGAGCGTCGGCATGTGATGCGTTCGCTCATAGAACGGCTGCGTGACGAGGTACTCGTGCGCGAACGGGACGATCGGGACGCGCACGCCCGCCAGGCGACCGATCTCGGCGGCGTACATCCCGCCGGCGTTGACGACGACCTCGCACTCGATCGTCCCCCACTCGGTCTCGACATTGGTAACTCGCCGATGGGCGCTCGTTTCTTCGACCCCGATTGCGTTCACGCGCGTGTGCGTGAAGATCTGCACGCCGCCGGCCCGCGCGCCCTCCGCGAGCGCGTAGGTGAGCTGGGAGGGGTCGAGGTAGCCGTCGGTCGGCAGCAAGGACCCGACGCGCACGCCGTCGGTGACCATCAGCGGGAAGCGCTCCTGCGCCTCTTCGGCGGAGATCAGCTCGAGCGGCAGTCCGAAGGTGCGCGACCAGGCCACCTGGCGGTGGATCTCTTCCTCGCGCTCGGGCGTGCAGGCCAGGCGGATGCCGCCACACTCCACCCACCCGCAATCGAGCGTCCGGTACAGCTCGACGGAGTGCATCATCATGCGCGTCAGCGAGACCGAGCCGCGCAGCTGGCCGACGAGGCCGGCGGAGTGGAACGTCGAGCCGCTGGTCAGCTCGTTGCGGTCCAGAAGCACGACGTCGCGCTCGCCCAGCTGGGCCAGGTGGTAGGCGATCGAGCAGCCGCCCACGCCGCCGCCGATGATGACCACGCGCGCGCGGTCCGGGAGCTCACGGGGTCGCGCCATCGGCGAGGTTCCTCTCGAAGTCGGGATCGCGCACGGCCGCCAGGAGCCGCGCGAAGTGCTCGTCGCGATAGGCGCGGTAGTCGAAGTCCAGCTCGCTGACGACATCCTGCACCGCGCCCCACATGGCCTCGCGGAAGTCGCTCATCACGCGCATGAGCCGCAGCGCCGCCGCGCGGCGCGGCGACACCGGCTCCTGGAAGTAGGCCTCGAGCAGCCGCGCCTCGTCGGCGGGGCCGAAGCCGTTGTTGACGGCGAGGTTGCCGAGATCGAAGAAGCGGTCGCCCATCCCCGCGTACTCCCAGTCGACGATGCGGATGCGCTCGCCGTCGTGGATGAAGTTCGCGGTGAGCAGGTCGTTGTGGCACGGCACCGGCTGGTGGTCCGGTCCTTTCAATACGGCCGCGATGCGCGCCGCCGCCGCGGCTGCCTCGGCATGGGCGGCCGGCAGCTCGCCCCCGCGCGCGAGCACCTCGTCGCGATAGCCGGCCACCAGGGCGAAGGAGTCGAAGCGCGCGTCCAGCGCAGGACCGCCATGAACTGCGCGCAGCGCGCTGGCGACCTGCTCGAGCGCGGGACCGTGGCGCAGCTCGTCGGCCGTGACCGGGCGCCCTTCCACCCAGCGGGTCACGAGGCACTCGAGGTCCGGACGGTAGGCCACCACCTCCGGGCCGACCCCCAGTCGCGAAGCCGCCACCGTCGCCTCGCACTCGGCGTCGCGGTCGATGCCGAGGACCGCGGTGTCCTTCCCGCAGAGCCGCACGACATAGTCCTCGCCGCCGAGAACGACGCGGTAGTTGCGGTTCGTTATCCCGCCCTCGAGCGCGACGGGCTGGCCCGTGAACGTCCCCAGGGACTGCTCGAGGACCGCCATCAGCGCTTCGAGGTCGTGCGTCAATCTCGCCCTTCGATTGGTCTAGTCCATTCGACGCTACAGGGCCGGGCAACGCAGTGTCAATCCGGCCGTGGGGTGGCTGCAGAAGCCTTTCGCTGCGAACGGCCTGCTGGTCGCCGTGAGTGCCGCGCTCCGGTACGTGTCCGTTTGACCTTCGACCCGTGTCGCCGCCGGGGCTTGGCGGGCTGATCGCACGGGACGCCGAGATGACCGCAGGTCAGTTGGTAGGACTCGGCGCCAGTCATCGGCTGGGCGTCGCCGCCGGAGGCAATCGCCCCTCCGGGCAGCGCGAGGCAGGCGCCCAG
Source organism: Solirubrobacteraceae bacterium (assembly GCA_033855555.1). Lineage (GTDB taxonomy): Bacteria > Actinomycetota > Thermoleophilia > Solirubrobacterales > Solirubrobacteraceae > AC-49. The sequence goes on along the minus strand of JAWVFZ010000144.1, from coordinate 1,239 downwards.
GGCCAACGCCGCGACGGCGCCCCGAAGGCGGCTGTGGTGATCGAGTCGGTCGCTGGTCGTCATGGCACGCTCCTTGGAGTCGGGATAGCCATGGACGGCCGGGCCCGACGGAACCCGGACCGCGTGGACGCCTGTTCGACCCTCTACTCGGCGGCTGCGTGGATCACGAGCACGGGCGCCTGGCAGTGGCGCAGCACGCGCTGGCAGACGCCGGCCATGGCGCCCTTGAACAGCCCATGGCCTTCGCAGCCGAGCACCACGAGGTCATGGTTGCCTTCCTTGACCCTCCGCAGGATCTGCTCCGCCGGACGACCGTGTTCGACGAGCGTCGTGACCGAGACATCCGGTGGGATCGTGTCGGCTGCGCGGCGCAAGGCCGCTGCCATCGTCGCCTCGACCTCGCGCGGGTCGTAGATCGCCATCACCCCCGGCTGTGCCAATGGCGCAGGCGGCACGACCGTCATGATCGTCAGGCGCCCGTGCGACGTCTTCGCGACCGCTGCGGCGTAGGCCAGCGCCTGGCGCGACCCCGCCGTGGAGTCGAACGCGACGAGCACATTGCGCGCCAGGGCCGACTCTGGGACCAGCTGGATCTCGGGGGCGATAGCAGCCATCGGGCAAATTCAATCGTTCGCTTGCATTCTTAGCGCATCCTCCGCGAGATATCAAGCGTCTGCTTGAATAGAGGGCGGATGTCGGCCCCCACGAAAATCGACGGTCGGCGCGAAGCCGGCGAGCAGACCCGCCGGCGGCTGCTGGAGGCGGCCCTCAAGCTCGTCGCCGAGCGGGGCGAGGACGCCGTGACGCTCCGCGACATCACCAGCGCCGCGCAGGCCAACGTCGCCGCCGTGAGCTACCACTTCGGCTCCAAGGACGCGCTCGTGACAGCCGCAACCGAGCATGCGCTGCGTCGCGTGGTGGCGCAATCGCGCGACACGATTCGCGGCCTCGGTGGCGCTGCGACGCTGCACGGCATCGCCGCGGCCCTTGCGGCTCCCGCGATCGACGCCATCGCCGGCGAGTCCCACGAGAATCGAGCGGTGCTGCGCATCGCGGCACGTGCGACGCTCGACCTCACGGACGAGCCGCCCGAGTGGCTGGCGGAGCTGCGGGCCGAGCGTCGCTCGGCAGTCGTCGAAGCCCTGCGGCGCTCCCTGCCCGACGTCCGCGCCGACGTGCTGGGGTTCCGTTCCGAGTGCGCCATGGCGATCCTCTACTCCGCGGCGCTCGGGCGGATGC
>JAWVFZ010000143.1:0-12593 GCA_033855555.1 Solirubrobacteraceae bacterium | reverse complement strand
ATCGCCGGGCACTGCTCACGGTTGGCGAGCGAGCCGGAGATCGAGCAGGTGATGACGACGGGATCGTCGAGCGCCATGAGTCCTCTGTGAGAAGTGGGAAGTGCCACTTCCCACTCTGACGGATCGCGCGGCAGAGCGCCAACCGGACCAGAAGTCAAGGCTGGGCCTCAACGGCCGATCACCCCGGCGATGCTGCTCCGGCGCCGCCAGTCGCGCGACCTTCAGCTGTCCAACCTGCGCCCCGCCGCGCTGGGGGCAGGCGCGATCGCGTTCCCCGCGGCGCTGCTGGCGGCCTTCGGGGGCAAGGAACCTGCCGACCGCTACGTCATGCACATGGTCGCCGTCGGAGCAACCATGCTCATCGCCGGCACCGCGGCGGTCCTGCTCACGCGTGCGGGCGCGCGGCGCGGAGACGTCCGCGCGGTCACGGTCGGCACCGCCTTCGCGGCGATGGCCGCCCTGCTGCTGATCCACGCGCTCGCGACGCCCGAGGTCTTTCTTGGCGAGGATCAGACCGGCCTGCTCGCGTTCGCGGGCGGCGCGACGCTCCCCGTGGGCGCGGCCATCCTCTGCCTCGCCGCCCATCCGCGCCTGCGCGGGCCCGCGGCACTGCCGCTGCTGCGCCGCCTCCAGGCCGTGATCGTCGTCTGGATCCTGGCGATCGGCGCGCTCGGCCTGATCGACCCTGCGCTCGTGCCGTCCCAGCCGGAGGCCCGCGGCGGCCCGGCGCTCGTGACGCTCGCAGTGACGCTCTGCCTGTTCGCGCTGCTGGTGCGCCGCGCCTGGCGCACGTACTCGCTGACCCGGCGCGGGGCCGACCTCTCGGTCTGCATCGGACTCGGCTGGCTCGCCCTCGCGCTCGGGGCGGCGATGTGCTGGCCGGCGTGGAGCGTTGCCTGGTGGGGAAGCCATTTGCTCGAGACGCTCGGCATGCTCGCGATCGGCGTCCCGGTGGCGCTGGACCTGCGCCGTGACGCGCCATCGCGCCCGCTTTCCGGCGACCTCGCTGCCGCGGACCTCGTCGCCGCCGAGGAAGCGCTGCTCGGGCCGCAGGTCCGTGCCCTGATGGTCCGCCTCGCCGAGAAGGACGCATCGACCGAGCAGCACACGCGGCGCGTCGCCCTGCTCGCAGTGCAGCTCGGCGAGCGCCTCGGCGTCCCGCCCGGGCGGCTGCGCGCGCTGGCCATCGGCGGCCTGCTGCACGACATCGGCAAGCTGCGCGTCCCCGACGCAGTGCTCCGCAAGCCCGGCCGCCTGGACGAGGACGAGTTCGCCGCGGTCCGCCGGCACCCGGCCTGGGGCGACGACCTCGCCGGCGCGCTCGGCTTCCCGCCCGCTGTCCGGCGGCTGATCCGCTCCCACCACGAGCGCCTGGACGGCGCCGGCTACCCCGACGGGACGACCGACCTCGACCTCGACGTGCGCATCCTCACCGTGTGCGACGTCTTCGACGCGCTCGTCTCCGAGCGCGTGTACCGCGCCGCGATGCCCACCGACGAGGCGCTGGCGATCCTCGAAGCCGAGCGCGGCACTGCGTTCGATCCCGCGTGCGTCGAGGCGCTGCGCGGCCTCCTCGGCGCCGGCACGCTCGTCGCGGCGTAGTTGCTCGGCGAGGGCGTCGGTGGCGCGCAGCGCGATCACGCGCGGTCGGGACCGGCGTTGGCTGCTTGCATTGAGGGAAAGGGAAGGCACGCGTGGCGCTCGACGGGCAACCGCGGCCTGCTTGGGTCGTACAGCAGCCCAAGTAGGCCTGAGTTCGCGATCGAAGGTTCGACGGACGCGGCTTGAGTAACGAAGGTTCCGCTGACGGGGAGCTTCGTTACCCATGCGCGTCAGTCATGTGCGGCCCGACGGCCCGACCACGGCGGCCGGCGCTCCTTTCCCTCAATGCAAGCAACCCACGCCAAACCCGCCGCAGACGAGCGCGCTGCACGCCACCCGACCTCCCCGCTCCGCAGGCAAAGCGGGCAAATGTGGCAATGAAAGACTTGACCCCACGGCAGGACGCCTACACCCAGCTCCCCAGCAGCGGGTCGTTCTCGGCCGCCGCGCGCAGCTCGGTGACCAGCGCGCCGCGCAGGTCGGTCTTCGTGCGCGAGTAGACGTCGGCCGGCATCGCCGCCAGCCCGCGTGCGACCTCCAGTGCGCGCGGCAGCACGGCGTCGGGATCGACGACCTCGTCGAATACGCCCAGGCGCAGACACGTCTCGGCGTCGTGCAGCTCGTTGCCGAACGCGAACAGCCGCAATGCCGCCGGGGACAGCTCGGCCTTCACGACGCCGATTGCCGCCTGCGGATACGGCACGCCGACCTTCACCTCGGTCAGGCCGTAGCGGCCTGCGCTGGAGGCGATGCGCAGGTCCGTGCACACCGCGAGCACAAGGCCGCCGGCGATCGCGTGCCCGGTGATCGCGCCCACGACGGGGCAAGGCAGCCCGTAGACCCCGAGTGCCATCCGGTTGATGCCGCAGACCATGTCGCGCTGCTCGGCCGCGCCGTAGGTCGGGACCGCCTTGAGATCCGCGCCGGCCGAGAAGAACCCCGGCCGCCCGGCAAGGACGAGCGCGCGCGGTGGGTCGGCCGCGATCTCGTCGATCGCGGCGACGAGATCCGCCAGCAGCGTCACGTCCATCGCATTGGCCGGCGGGCGATCGACGGTGACGACGGCGACGCTGTCGTCGTGACGGGTGATCGTGGCGTGACTCACAGGCGCGGCAGCCTCCCGCGGTCGGAGAGTGCCGCAGCCGCGAAGCCGACCGCGTTGGCGACCTGCGCCGCCGCCACGAGCGCCGCCGTCCGGCTGGAGCGCCGGGCGGCGTCACGCAGCAGGCGGTCGTAGAACGCGGGCTCGATCGGCGCGGGGCGCCGCCCGGCGCGTGCCTGCGCGGCGCGGAAGCGCCACGCGCCGCCGCCGTAGCGGGCGTGCTGGGTCAGGAAGCCCCGCGCGCCCATCACATGCGCGTGGTGCACGACGGCGCGCGGCTCGTGCTCGAGCGTCAGGCCCGCGGCCAGCCAGCGATCGCACAGCTCACGGTCCTCGGAGAAGCGCAGACGCTCGTCGAAGCCGCCGACATCGAGCAGCGCGGCGCGCGGCAGTGCCAGGTTGTTCGTCGCGAAGAAGCGCGGCACATCGCGGTTGGCCCACGCATGGGCCGCTTCGTGAACCACCTGACTGGCCGCAGCAAACGGGTCGCGGCCGAGGGCGTTGACGACGGTCCCGCCCACGCCGACTTCGGCGCGGCCTGCCCAGCGCTCGTGAAGCGCGACCAACCACCCGGGCTCGGGTTCGCAATCGTCGTCGGTGAACGCGACAAGCTCGCCTCCCGCTCGGGCGATGCCCTCGTTGCGCGCCACCGCGGGACCGCGCCGCTCGGCGTCGTCGACCACGACCACCTCGTAGCCACCGGGGGGTGAGTCGAGGGCGTCCAGCGCGGCACGACACGCGGCGAGCTGCCGCGGGCGCCCGCACGTCGCGACCACGACCGAGCAGGTCATCGCGGCGCGTAGGCCTCGCGGTCGAGCTCCACCAGGAAGATCCTGGGATCGCCGGCGGCCGCGCCGGCCGCGTAGCCGAAGGCCTCGCCGACGGCGCTCGCCAGCAATCCGAACAGCAGCGGCGGCACGGCGCGGACGGGCCCGCCCCCGCGGCGCAGGTCCCGAAGCGCGCGCCGCAGGCGCAGCAGCGGGATCGCAGGCGAGCCGACCACGTAGGTCGCGCGGCGCCACAGCGGCCAATCGAGTCGCCGGTCCGACGCAAACACGCGCGCCGCCCCGAAGCGCTCGGTCAGCCAGGCGCCGCGGTCGGTGACGTTCAGGTGCGCGGTGCGCGCCGCGGGCTCGACGAAGAGGCGCTGGCCGTCCGCTTGCATCTCGCAGAAGAAGAGGTATGGCATCCGCATGCGCTCGCCGAGGCCGTCGCGGTAGGGCTCCAGCAGCTCGGTCCGCACAGCCGAGTTCTGGCCCGGGAGCGCCGTCGCCTCGCCGCGCACGGGGTTGAGGAACGGTCCGTAGTCGAGCGACAGGTTGGCCCAGCTCAGACCCGTGGCGGGATTGGCGTTCTCCATCCGCGGGCCGACCGCCCCCCATTGACCGTCCTCGAAGGCGGCGAGCATCGCGCCCGCCCAGCCGGGTTGCGGGTAGCAGTGGGTCTCGCCGACCACGGCGATCGGCGCTGTCGCCGCGAGCATCCCCGCTGCCCGCGCATGATGCATCTGCCGCGGATCGCCCTCCACCACCTTCACGCCCCACAGGCGCTCGCGCGCGCCGGCGGGGATCTCGTCCTCGAGGCTCAGCGGGCCGGCGAGCACCAGCTCGATGCGCCCGGCCTCCTCCTGCTCGAGCAGGCAGCCGACCACGCGGTCGACGTGGCGCCACGTGCCGCAGGGAATCACATAGGAGAGCTCGGGAAGGCTCAAGCAGCGAGCACTATCTCAAGCGCACGGCGCCCGTCGTGGATGGTCGCGGGCGGCTCGCCTCGGGCGATCGCCTCCCATTGCACGGTGAACGCCGCCTGGAAGGGCCCGCCACGCCCCATCTCGCGCAGGTGGCGGGCGCGGTCGGCGATTCCGTCCATGCCGTAGAGATCGATGTGCCGGCCATCGATCGTCAGCTCGTTGCGCTCGGGTCCATCGGCCGGCAGGTCAAGGTGTGGGCGCGCCCCGCCGCGCATCCGCGCTTCGAGCCGCACGCCGTCGGCGGTCTCGACGACCCGTGCGTGGAGAACCTCGTCGCCGAGAAGCCAGCGCCACAGGTCGACGTGGTGCACGGCGCGGTCCAGCAGCGGCCCGATCTCGCGCCCCAGGGGGCGATACGGGCCGCCCCAGACGCCACTGATCTCCCGTGCGCTGCTCGGAAGCTTGCGGTGGCAGCGCAGCTGGAACCCGGCCGCCGCGACATTGCCGTCGACCGCGGCGAGGATCCGGTCGGCATCGGCGAGCGTCGTCGCGAGCGGCTTCTCCACGAACACCTGGCGCCCCGCAGCCAGCGCCGCGATCGTGACGTCGGCGTGCGCAGCGGGCGGCGTGCAGACCGCGACGAGGTCAACCCTCCCGATCAGCTCGTCAAGCGATCCCGCGACCGGCGCGCCCGTCGCCGCAGCCGCGCGGGGGTCGAGGTCGAACGCCGCGGCCAGCCGCACGCCGCGGGCCGCCCGCAACGCGGGCACATGGTGGCGCGCAACGGCGCCGCAGCCGACGATCCCAACCTCCAGGGTCACGGGGCGCAAGGATCCAGCATCTCGGCGATCAGCGTGGACCAGCCGAAGTCGCGCGCGCCCATCCCGCGCCCGCTGTGTGACTCGTAGTACTCGCGAAAGCCCTCGCGTTCCATCACGCCCGCTAGGCGCTGCGCCATCGAGTCGGCCTCGTCGTCGAGGCCCAGGCGGCGCAGCCCGAGCGTGACGAGCCAGGCGCTGTTGACCCAGCTCGGCCCGCGCCAGTGGCGGTGGCGGCCCCACCACGTCTCGCGGTCGGTGTGCGCGGGATCGTCGAGCGCGACGGCGGGCAGCGGCACGCCTGCTGCGTAGCGCGGCGCCCGCAACACCTCCTCGATCAGCCGCTCGGCGATCTCCTGCGGCAGGTCGGGCAGCGCGAGCGGCGCGAGCGTGTCCCAGGTGTCGGCCATACCCTCCCGCGGGCGCGCACCGCGGGCCTCGTCCAGGAACCGGCCCACGCGCGGATTCCACAGCCGCTCGACGAGCGCCGGCGTCGGCGACGGTCGTCCGAGCGCCTGCTCGCTCAGTGACCACGCGACGTTCGTGACGATCTCGCAGACGACCGGCCGGATGCGCCGCGCGTCCCACCCGTGATGACGGTTGCGGGCGATCAGCAGCGGGAACAGCGGGAGCCCCTGCGCCCTGCGGCCCCAGACGTGGTCGAACTTCGGGCTCGCGTCCAACCCGGACTCGTCGGGCTGGATGATCCACAGCAGATTGTCGCCGTCGAGGTCACGATGCTCGCGCAGCCAGTCGTGGTGTTCGGCGATACGCGGCTCGTCGTTGGGATCTCCGACGGAGATCCGCCAGGCCCAGGCAAGCAGCGGCGGCTGGATCGTGTGCGTCGTGAGGTCCGACCGCGAGCTGACGTTGTAGCGCAGGGCCCGCGCGCGATCGATGCGGTGCCCCCAGAAGATCGTGTGGCCGATGAAACCGCCGTCGGAGGCGTTCAGCAGGGTCTCGAGCTCGCGACGCGCGCGGTCGGGCTCCCAGCGGCGGCGGACGATCGCGTGGAAGCACGAGTCCCAGTACCACTGCCAGGGATACGACCGCGGGCTCGGGACGCTGAACGCGTAGTCGCGACCGAGGTAGGAGCCCTCCCGCCAGTTGCGCTCGAGCAGGTGCCGGGCGTCACGCTCGAGGTCGTGCATCGCGCCGACGCTACCCGTACCGCGTCGCGCCGCGCGGGCACCGTCACTACAGTGGACGATCGTCCACCATGAGCGACGACCGGCTCCATGACATCACCCGCGGCGTCGGCCGCACGATCCGCGTCGAGCGCGGCGCGCGCGGCATGTCGCTCGGCGACCTGGCGCGTGCGGCCGGGCTGTCGAAGACGATCCTGTCGCGCATCGAGGCGGGCGACGGGAACCCGTCGATCGAGACGCTGTGGCGGGTGTCGCACGCGTTCGACCTTCCCCTCGGGGCGCTGCTCGAGGCCGGCGAGCGCCCGGCGACCCGGGTCGTGCCCGCGCGTTCGGGGCGCCGGCTCGGCGCCGACTCCGGCATGACCGCGTGGCTTGTGCACGCCGAGGGCCAAGGGCATCGCTCGGAGCTCTACGAGCTCGACCTGCCGACGGGCGTCGTTCACCCGGGCCGCCCCCATCTGCCCGGCACGACCGAGCTGGTGCTGTGCACGAAGGGCCGCCTGCGCGCCGGGCCGGACGACGATCCGCAGGAGCTGGGCGCGGGTGACGCGGTGTGGTTCGCCGCCGACGTCCCCCATCGCTACGAGGCGCTTCGCCACGCAACTGCCGTCTGCATGATGCTCTACCCCGCAGGCGACCGGTGAGGCGCGACGCGCTCCAGCCGGCCGCCGCCGGGCTCGTCGCGGCGATCGTCGGCTCCGCGAGCACGCTCGCGGTCGTGCTGTCGGGGCTGCGCGCCGTCGGCGCCGACTCCGGCCAGGCGGCTTCCGGGCTCACCGCCCTGTGCCTGACGATGGGCGTCGCCGCGATCGTCATCGGCGTGCGCACGCGCATCCCGGTCAGCATCGCGTGGTCGACGCCCGGCGCCGCGCTGCTGGTCTCGGCCGGGCACATCGACGGCGGCTACCGCGCCGCCCTGGGCGCGTTCCTGCTGACCGGGTTGCTGATCGTCCTGAGCGGGTTCTGGGCGCTGCTGGCCCGCGCGATCGCGGCCATCCCGCCGGCGCTCGCCGCGGCGATGCTCGCCGGCATCCTGCTTCCCCTCTGCACCGCGCCGGTCCGCTCGATCGCCGACCTGCCGTGGCTCACGGCGCCGACGATCCTGACGTGGGTCGTGCTCTCGCGCGTCGCGCGCGGCTGGGCGGTGCCCGGGGCGCTGGTGGTGGCGATCGCGGCGATCCTGATCGACCGGCCGGTCGACCTCGGGCCGGCCCACGGGCTGCTTCCGCACCTCGAGGCGACCACGCCTTCCCTGACGGTCGGCGCCGTGATCGGCTTGGCAATCCCCCTGTTCGTCGTGACGATGGCCTCCCAGAACGTGCCCGGCATGACCGTGCTGCGGTCCTTCGGCTACCGGCCGCGGCTGCGGCCGCTCCTCGTCGGCACGGGCGCGGCGACGGCGATCGGCGCGCCGTTCGGCGCCCACGCGATCAACCTCGCGGCGATCACCGCGGCGCTGGCCGCCGGGCCCGACGCGCATCCCGACCCCGCGCGCAGGTGGATCGCATCGGTCACGGCGGGGTTCGCCTACATCGTGCTCGGGCTGACCGCCGCCGTGGCGACCGCGTTCGTCGCAGCCTCGCCCGTTCTCCTCATCGAGGCCGTGGCGGGGCTTGCGCTGCTCGGCGCACTCGCGGCCTCGCTCACGACCGCCGCGGCCGACGAGTCGCTGCGCGAGCCCGCGATCGTCACGTTCGTGGTGAGCGCCTCGGGCGTGGTGGTGCTCGGGGTCTCGAGCGCCTTCTGGGGCCTGCTGGCGGGCTTGGCGCTTGCGGCGCTGCCGGTTGGGCGCGGCAAGGCTCGGGCAGCAGCCGCGGCGCGCAGCGCGGCTTGACTGCGACCGACCCCACGCCCGCCAGGGCGCGGGGTCGGCGAAGCGGTCAGTTCAGCGAACCGAGGCCCGAGGCGTCGAACAGGACGTTCGCAATGGCCTGGTAGCCGTTGTCGAACGGGTGGATGTCCTGCAGCGGGGTGCAGATGGCGATCTGCGTGCAGACCGACCCGAACTCGGCCGGGCTTCCGATGCCGACGTTGATCGCCGGGAACGGATCGGCGAAGAAGGCGCCGAACTGCGCGGCGACGCCCGCCATCGTCGGGTTGAAGCCGTTTTCGATGAGCGCGTCGGCTCCCGGCTGGATGAAGTTGGGGTTGTAGAGCCCCAAGACGATGATCTCGGCCTTCGGCGCCGCCTCGCGCAGGGCAGTCAGGATGACGCCCAGGTTCTGCGCGATGTGGCCGATCGTGTGCGGCGCTTCCCCACCCACGCAGACCAGTGCGCTGGGATAGATCGTGGTGAACACCGTGCCGTCTCCGAAATGCGAAGCGCAGGCACGGTTGGTCGCGAGCAGGTCGTTGGCCCCGATGTTGACCGTGATCGGCGTGACCTTCTTCGGGTGTGCGTTCAGGAACGCCACCGCGTCGGCGAGCTGCGGGCCGCCGGCCGCGTACGGATGGTGGAGCCAGACCTGCGGAAAGCCGCCGTTGGCGCACGTGCCGGCCGGGTTGGCATGGATCATCGAGTCCGACGTCTCGCCGGGGCAACCGTCGTTGATCAGCTGCGTTCCCTTGTCCGGGAAGGCCGCAGTGAGGGCGGCGAGGAAGTCGTCGGCGTAGCCGGTGTTGAACGTCGACGGATCGATGGTGTGCGTCGCGCCGAACTCGGCGTTGAACTTCGCTTGCTGGTAGCCATAGGCGAGCGAGTCGCCGAGGGCCAGGTAGTAGTTCTGCGGCGGGATCGCCTTGCCGGTCGTGTCGGCGTGGGCGAGCGGCGCAACGACGAGCGTCGCCATGAGAGCGACGAGCAGGCGCACAAGGCGCCCGCGGGCATGCAGCACTGCAGACATGCGGTTCTCCTGGATGGGGGTGGTGCAAGCGCCGGCGGCAATCCGTTCCCGCGTCTGGCATCCAGGCTTGCTTCGGTGAGACGGCGCGGACACTATTCCTCGGGCGTGCATGACCGCAGCCCGCCTGCCCGACGGGCGCTCAGACCGGCACGACGCCCGACTTCTTGTACGGCCGCTCGATCCGCTTGCCGGCCGCCATCTCCAGCGCGCGGCAGATCGTGGGACGCGTCTCGCGCGGGTCGATGACGTCGTCGATCATCGCGTTGCGCGCGGCGATGTAGACGTCGATGATCGAGCGGTAGTTGGCGATCAGCTCGGCCTTCTTGGCGGCCGGGTCGTCGGCCTCCTCGACCTGCTTGCGGAAGACGATCTCGACCGCGCCCTCGGCGCCCATCACCGAGATCTCGGCCGACGGCCAGGCGACGATCAGGTCGGGCTCGTAGGCCTTGCCGCACATCACGTAGTAGCCGGCGCCGTAGGCCTTGCGCAGGACGACGGTGACCTTCGGGACGGTCGCGTTGGCGACGGCGTAGAGCATCTTCGCGCCGTGGCGGATGATGCCCGCCTCCTCGACCTTGGTGCCGACCATGAAGCCGGGCACGTCCTGCAGGAACACGAGCGGGATCCCGTAGGCGTTGCAGATGTTCACGAAGCGCGCGGCCTTGTCGGCGGAATCGTTGTCCAGGATGCCGCCGAGGTGCTTGGGCTGGTTGGCGACGATGCCGGCGGGGCGGCCGCCGAAGCGCGCGAAGCAGGTGATCAGCGTCTTGGCGAACTGCGGCTTCATGTCGAAGTAGACGCCGTCGTCCACGATGCGCCGGATGACCTCGTACATGTCGTAGGGCTTGCGGTTGGACTCGGGGATGATGTCGAGCAGGTCGTCGTCCATGCGGTCGACCGGATCGGAATCGGGCCCACCCACCCTTATCGGCGGCGCCTCCTCGCAGTTCTGGGGCATGAACGAGAGGTACTCGCGGACCTTCGCGATGCACTCGTGATCGTCGGCCACCTCGAGGTCGCCGACGCCGCTCTTGCGGCAATGCACGCGCGAGCCGCCGAGCTCCTCCTGCGTGACGTCCTCGCCGATCGCCGCGCGCACCAGGTGCGGCCCCGCCAGGGCCATCGAGCCGCGGCCTTTCACCATCGGCACGAAATCCGCGAGCCCCGGGATGTACGCCGTGCCCGCCGCGCACGGTCCCATCAGCGCCGCGACCTGGGGGATCACCCCGGAGTTGACGACCTCCTCGCGGAACAGGTGGCCCGAGCCGGCGAACAGCGACCCGACCGCCTCCTGGATCCGCGCGCCGGCGCTGTCGAGCAGCCAGACGAACGGGATCCGCTTCGTGAGCGCGAGATCGCGCAGCCGCGCGACCTTGATCTCCCCCGTCATCCCCATCGAGCCCGCCATCACCGTGAAGTCGTAGGCGGCGACGGCGACGAGGCGCCCGTCGACCTTGCCGTAGCCGGTGATGACGCCGTCGGCCGGCGCGTCCTTGCCCTCGAGGCCGCGCACCGAGTAGTGGATGCCCGCGTGAATGCCGAGCTCGGTCCACGTGCCCTCGTCGACGAGCAGCGCCAGCCGTTCGCGGGCGGTGAGCTTGTCGGCTGCATGCTGGCGCGCGATCCGCTCCTCGCCGCCGCCGAGCATCGCCTTCGCCCGGCGCTCCTGGAGGTCCTCGACGAGTGGGCGCAGGATCGATGGAGGGGCGTCGGTGCTCATGCGCTCACTGTACCTCTGGTGGAAAGTGGGAAGTGCTACTACTCACTCTGGCGTGGCAGCAGCGGCTCGACGACCGAAGCGAGCACCTCGGCCATGTCGGGCGCTCCGAACGCCGTGATCTCACAGCCCACGAGCGTCGCCGCCTCGGCCACCTCCGTCAGCAGCGTGCGCAGGCCGCCGTCGCTGAGGCCGCCGTCGGACTCGAAGCGCGCGGGCATGATCGACGGGTCGAGCACGTCGCAGTCGAGATGCACGAACACCTCGCGCCCCTCGAGCGCGCCCGCGAGCAGCGAAGGCCGCGCGATGACGTCCACCCCCCGCGTCTCGACGAGCACGCCCTCCTTGGCGTCGAGGTCGCGCACGCCGCACATCACGACCTGCGTCGGGTCGAGCGCAGGGCCGGCGTCCAGGCCCGCGTCCCACAGGCCGCACGCGCCCGCCAGGCACATGCCGCCGACGAAGCCCGAAGGCGTCGTGTCGGGGGTGTTGAAGTCGCCGTGGGCGTCGAGCCACAGCACCGCTGCGCGCGGGCGGTGGCGCAGCACCGCAGGGATCGTCGTCAAGCAGATCGTGCAGTCCGACGACAGCAGGATCGGGAACTCGCCCGCTGCCAGCGCGTCGTCCACCTGGCCGCCGGCCTCCAGGATGCATCCGCGCGAATCGCGCAGGTCCTCCTCCCATGTCCCGTCGCGCGGCTCGCCCGGCGAGCCGACGATCCGCGGCGGCGCGCCGATGAGCTCGCCGAGCGCGTGCGCGAGCGCCTCGGCGCCGGCAGCCCCCTCCGGCCCGCGATCCGACGTGCGGCACAGCAGCGCGACGAGGCGGGTGGCGGTCAGCGTCCGGTCCACTGCGGATCGCGCTTCTCGAAGAATGCTTTGACGCCTTCCTGGATGTCCTCGGTCGAGAACGCGATCGTGAGCTGGGCGCGCAGGAAGTCCAGCGCGTCCTCGAACGCCATATCCATCTGGCGGTAGATCGCGTCCTTGCCCATCCGCATCAGCACCGGCGACTTCGCCGCGAGCTTCAGCGCCCACTCGCGCACCGCGCCATCGAACTCCTCGGGCGCGACGACGCGGTTGACGATCCCGATGCGCTCGGCCTCGCGCGCATCGATCCGCTCGCCGAGCAACAGCAGCTCCGTCGTCTTCTTGCGCGGCAGGTTGCGGTAGATCAGCGCCATGATCATGAACGGGAAGACGCCGACGTTGATCTCCGGCGTACCGAAGGTCGCCGTCTCGGATGCCACGATCAGGTCACACGCGAGCGCGAGCCCGAGCGCGCCTGCGAGGCAGTGGCCGTTGGCAGCGCAGATGACCGGCTTGCCGAGCAGGCCGATCGTCCGAAACAGCCGCGGGAACTTCTCGATGCCGTAGAGGGGCTTGTGGACGAGCGGCACGTCAGCCGCGAAGCCGCTGAGGTTGCCGCCCGCGCTGAACGTGGTCTGGTGCGTGGACGCGAGCACGACGCAGCGCACGTCGTCCGCCGCGCCGGCCTCCTCGAACGCCGCGAGCAGATCGTCGAGCAACGCGTCGCTGAGCGCGTTGCGCGAGTCCGGCTGGTTCATCGAGATGGTCGCCACCCCATCGGCGACCTCGTACAGCACCGTCTCGTAGTGCACGCGCGGCACCCTATCGCCGGGTGGGCCAACACAGCTTCGCGAGGTTTGATGC
>JAWVFZ010000142.1:0-15515 GCA_033855555.1 Solirubrobacteraceae bacterium | reverse complement strand
CGCCGACGCCCAGCACGCCGCGCGTCGTACAGGCAGCGCCGGGACCGACACCGACCAGCACGCCGGCGGCGCCGGTGCGCATCAGGTGCAGTCCGGTGTGGTAGCTGGCACAGCCGCCGACGACGACCGGGACGCCGACCTCGCGGATGAACTCCTTGAGGTTCAGCGGCGGCCGTGACTCGTCGGCCGAGACGTGCTCGGCGGAGACGACCGTGCCCTGGATGACGAGGATGTCCAGCCCAGCGTCGAGCGCCAGCTCGTAATGCGCACGGACGCGCTGCGGCGTCAGCGACGCCGCGCATACCACGCCCTGGTCCTTGATCTCGCGGATGCGCTGGGCGATCAGCTCGGGCTTGATCGGCTCCCTGTAGATCTCCTGCATCTCGCGGGTGGCGACGTCCTTGGGGAGCTTCGCGATCCGCGCGAGCATCGCGTCGGCGTCCTCGTAGCGGGTGAAGATCCCCTCGAGGTTCAGGACGGCAAGGCCGCCGAGGTTGCCGACGATGCCCGCGGTGGCCGGCGAGACGACGCCGTCCATCGCCGAGGCCAGCAGGGGCAGGTCGAAGCGGTAGTTGCCGACCTTCCAGGAGATGTCGACGTCGTCGGGATCCCGTGTGCGCCGCGACGGCACGATCGCGATGTCGTCGAAGCCATACGCGCGACGGGCCTTCTTCCCGCGACCGATCTCAATCTCCATTACCGAATCCTAGGGCTGGGGGCGGACGAAAAGACCCCGCGGAGGCGGGGCCGAAATCAGAGGTACGACAAGTTCCGGCGTGGGTGTGGCGGCAACGAACCACGCCTCCATGATGGTAGCAGCGGTGCGGGCGGGCTCCAGGACTCTCAGCCCCGCAAACAGCGGCCACTTCGTCAATGCGACGCGCTCAGGAAACCTCTGCCGGCTCCGCGAGAACGCGGACCTCGACCTCGCCCATCAGCTTGTCGATCTCGCGCGGATCGACGAGACCCGCGCCCAGGCGGGAGGTCGACTCCGCGCCGCAGGCGACGCCGAACTGCAGGCACTCCGCGGGGGGCCGCCCCTCGTAGCGGGCGGCAACATAGCCCGCGAGGAATGCGTCGCCGGCGCCGACCGGCGCCACGGCCTCGCGCGGCTCGATCAGGACGCGGTGCAAGGTCGGGACGCCTTCGACGAGCACGCACCCGACGCAGCCGTCGGCGAGCGTCATGATCGCCTCGTGGGAGCCGAGCGCCACCATCTCGCGCACGGCGATCACCCGGTCCTCCTCGTCGTTGAACTCGTGGCCGACGAGCTCCTCGGCCTCGAGCACGTTGGGCGAGATGACGTCGGGCTCGGCGCGCACCGCGTGGCGCAGCGGGTCACCGTCGGTATCCACGATCGTCAGGACGCCCATCCGGCGCAGCTCGCGAATCAGGCCGGCGTAGACGTCGCTGTCGATGCCGCGCGGAAGCGAGCCGGCGAAGACGACGATGTCCGCGCCACGGGCGAGATAGAGCAGCTTGTCCTTGAACAGCTCGAGCTCGGTCGAGCTGATCGCGGGCCCGCGCTCGTTGATCTCGGTCTGCTCGCCGTTGGTCGGGTCGTAGACCGCCGTGTTCGTGCGCGACTCCTCGCGGATGCGCACGAAGTCGTTGAGGATGGATTCGCCCGTCAGCTGCTCGACGATGCGCGTGCCGGTGGGACCGCCGGCGAACCCGGTCGCGATCACGGGCTGGCCGAGCGTCTTGAGCGTCCGCGCGACGTTGACGCCCTTGCCGCCCGCCATGGTCGTCTGATCGACGGTGCGGTGGCGGCGGCCGAGCCGGAAGCTCGGAACCGAGAGCGACTTGTCGATCGCTGCGTTGAGCGTGACGGTGATGATCACGATGCCAGTCCGTGCCCCTGTGCCGTGTTGCGACGCCGGGCGACCCGTCGCCGCAGGAGGGCGAGGTACAAGCTACAGAGGGCGAGCAGCACCAGGGCGACCCGGGTCAAGCCGCGGTCCAGGTAATCGCCCACCCGCTCCCCGAGCGTCGCCGCGGCGACGGCCCGCTCCGTGACGAGCGCCACACGATCGACCACCTTTCCGCGCTGAAGGACGAGGATCGTCCCGACGCGCGTGCCGGCGGCCAGCGGCCCCTCGATCTCGGCCGGCGCGCCGCTGATCCGCGTCGTCACGCGTTCGGTGAGCCGTGCGACCCGCCGGATTGTCCGCGAGGCGACAAGGCCGACCTTCTCGTCGCGGTACTTCAGCGCGGCATCGGCCACCACGAGGCCCTTCCTGACGGGCTCGACGCGGTGGTAGCGCGCGAGGCCGTAGCGAAGCAGCGACAGCGAGTCCGCGTTGCGCTGCGCGTCGCTCCGATCGTCGAGTACCGCGCTGATGAGCGTCACTCCCGCGCGTGTGGCCGAGCCGACGAGCACATACCCGGCCGAGTTGGTGTGGCCGGTCTTCACCCCGTTGACGTAGGGCGCCAGGCGCAGCAACCCGTTGCGGTTGACCAGGTGGCGCGTACGCGAGCCCGAGTGCAGTGTGACCGTCGCCAGGTCGGTGGTGGTGCGGAAGAACGCGCGCTGGCGCAGCACGAGCGTGAGCTTCACCAGGTCCGCGGCCGACGAGTAGTTGCCCGGCGCGTCCAGCCCTATGGGGTTCGCATAGTGCGTGTTGGTCAGCCCGAGCTGGCGGGCGCGGCGGTTCATCAGCGCGACGAAGCGCCGCCGCGTGCCGGCGATGTCCACCGCCAATGTCGCCGCGGCGTCGTTGGCCGACACCACCAGCAGTCCGCGCAGCAGGTCGGCAACCGTGATCCGCTCGCCCGCCTGCAGCCCCATGAGCGACTCGGCCGGCGCCGCCGTATAGGGCGCCGCGGTGACGACGTCGTCGAGGCGCATGCTCTCGAGCGTGAGCAGCGCGGTCATGAGCTTCGTCGTGGAGGCGATCGGCCGGCGCGCGTCGGCGCGACGCGAGAACACGACGTCCTGGGTCTGGGGCTCGATGAGCACCGCCTCAGGCGCGCGGACATCCGGCGCTGCCGCCTGCGCGACGCTCGCGTGAGCGCACGGCAGGAGTGCCGCGACGCACGCCGCGGCGGCGAACAGGCCTCTCGCGGTCAAGGTACGAGCTTGATCTTCTGACCGGGGTGAAGCGATTGCGCGTCGATGTTGGGGTTCAGCCGCTGGATCTCGTCGAGCGAGACGCCGGTCTTCACTGCGATCTGCGAAAGCACGTCGCCCGGCTTGACGCGGTAGCTGCGCTTCGCCTTCGTGCCGGTCGTGGTGGTTGTGCCCGTGGTCGAGGAACCGGTCGCCGTGCTCGACGGCGTTGGGCCGCCGCCAGAGCTCGAGGAGTTCCCGCCGACGATCACGAGGATCGCGATCGCGCATGCCACGAGCGCCAGGGGCGCGAGCAGCCGTGCCGGGGAGCGGACCATGCGCGCATCGTACGGGCGCAAGGGCGCCCCGGATGCTCACGCAAGCGCCCATGCGGCCGCCCGCAGCCGCTCGGCCTCCGCGCGGGCGGCCGCGGCCGGCTCGCCGCCCTGGCGTTCGTGCGCGAAGACGATCGAGCGCGACGACGTGACGAGCCCGCCGGCGCGCCCGGGGGCGAACGCGGGCGCGACGTCCTCGACGCGTCCGCCCTGGGCGCCGATGCCGGGTAGCAGGAAGACCGAGCGCGGCATCAGCTCGCGCGCGCGGGCGAGGTGCTCGGGCGCCGTGGCGCCGACGACGGCGCCCACCTCGTGCAGGCCCGATTGCGATCCTGCCGCGCCCAGCCCGTCGACGAGCTCCGCCACGCGCTCCCAGACGCGCCCGCCCGTGGCGAGCTCGAGGTCCTGGACATCGGCGGCGCCCGCGTTGGACGTGCGCACCAGGACGAAGAGCCCTGCGCCGGCGGCGCGTGCGGCCGCAAGAAAGGGCTCAAGGCTGTCGGCGCCGAGGTAGGGGCTCACGGTGAGGGCGTCGGCCTCGAGGCCACCGGGCGCGAGGAACGCCTCGGCGTAGCGGCGCGCGCTGATGTCGATGTCGCCGCGCTTGGCGTCGGCGAGGACGAGCAGCCCGGCGTCGTGGGCGTAAGCGATCGTGTCGTGCAGGGCCCGCCAGCCCGCAACGCCGAGGCGCTCGAAGCAGGCGACCTGCGGCTTGACGGCGACGCACGCCTCGGCGGCGGCGTCGATGACGGCCCGGCAATGGGCGGCGACATCGCCGGCCGCCTGCGGCCAGAGGTTCGCCGGATCCGGGTCGAGGCCCAGGACGACCTGGGACTCGCGGCCGGCGACGAGGCCCGCCAGCCGGTCGCCGAAGGGCGTTCCGGCCGGGGGCATGTCGGCCTGCAGCGGGTCGGCGATCTCCGGGGTGACGCTAGTCGTTGACGGCCTTCTTGAGCTTCGAGCCGGCGCTGAACTTCGGCACCTTCGAGGCCGCGATCTGGATCGGCTCACCCGTGCGCGGGTGGACGCCCTGGCGGGCGTTGCGCTCCGAGATGTGAAACTTGCCGAATCCCGAGAAGACGACGTCGCTGCCGCGCTTGAGCGTGTCCTCGATGGTCTCGAGAACGGCGTCCACGGCCTCGGTGGCCTCCTTCTTGCCCAGATTGGCCTTGTTGGCGACCTGGTCCACGAATTCTGACTTCGTCACGATGGCTCCTCCTTGTGGGATCTTGCATTCGACGCTAGCAGCGGTGCCACGGGCGACGTAGCCTCGTCCTGAGCCAGATCTGCGCCTATACCTGGCTTCCGCGGCGGCGCAGTGTGCTGAGCCGACCGGACGGCATGAGCAGAATGCGGTGGATGAGCCTCCTGCTGCTGCGCCTCGTGCTCGCGCCCGCGCTGGTCGTGGGCGTCTCGCTGGCGGCGCGGCGCTGGGGCGCGACGGCCGGCGGCGTGCTGACCGCGCTGCCCGTCGTCAACGGGCCCGTACTCCTGGTCATCGCGCTCGATCACGGCACCGCGTTCGGGTCGCGCGCGGCGACGGCCTCGCTGCTCGGGCTGCTGTCGCTGGCGGCCTTCGTCGTCGCCCACGCCGCGGCAGCGCGGCGCCTGCCGCCGCTCCTCGCGCTTGCCGCCGGCTGGGCCGGCTTCGGCGTCGCGACCGCCGCTCTGTCGCCGACGCACGTCCCCGTGGGGGCGGCGTACGCCCTCGTCCTCGCCGGCGCGGCGCTCGCCTGGGGAGCCGTCGGCCGGATCGCCGGCGGCGCTGCGGCGCCGCCCGTAGGGCCCCCGCCTCGCGGCGACCTGCCGGTGCGGGCCGCCGCGGCCGCAATCCTGGTCCTGGCGCTCACACTCGCAGCCGGCGCGCTCGGCCCGCACCTGAGCGGGCTGCTGGCGCCGTTCCCCGTCGCCGCCAGCGTGCTGCTCGGCTTCACGCACGCCCAGCGCGGAGCGACGGAGGCCGCTGTCATGGGACGCGGCCTGCTCGTCGGGTTCCTGGGGTTCGGCGCGTTCAACGCCCTGGTCGCGCTGGAGCTCGTGCCGCTCGGCGTCGCCGGCGCATTCGCGCTGGCCGCCGGAGTGAGCGTGGCCGTGCAGGCGTTGGTGCTCGGCGCGCGCATTGTCGGTCGCGTCCGCGAGAATGCCGCGCCGTGCCCCTCTCCCGCATCGCGTGGCTCCTGACGGTGGCCGCGTGTCTCATCGCCGCCGTCCTCCTGCTGATCGCGAGCTATCAGGGCTACGCGGCGCTGGCCGTGGCCGTGGGGGCCAGCGCGGCGATCAACCTACGGTGATCTCGGTGCCGGGCTCGACGCGGTCCTCCGGCTCGAGATGGATCAACACGTCGGCGCCGTCGACCCGCTCGCGGATGGCGTCGGTCAGCCGGTGCGCCGTCTCGTGGGCCTGCTCGAGCGTCGTTCCGGAGACGAACTGGACGTGCAGGTCGACATAGCGCCGCGCGCCCGCACGGCGGGCGCGCAGCTTGTGGAAGCCGGCGACGCCCTCGGGGCCGAACGAGACGACCGTCGAGCGGATCGCGTCGAGCTCGTCCGCCGGCAGGTTCTCGTCGACGAGGACGCGCGAGGAGCGGTTGAGGATCTTGAAGCCCTCGCGCACGACCGCGGCCGCGATCAACAGCGCGACGGCAGGATCCAGCCACTGCGCCCCCGTCACCTGGACGAGGACGAGACCGATCAGCACGCCGAACGACGTCGCCATGTCGGCTCGCAGATGCGTCGCGTCGGCCTCGAGCGCCGTCGAATGCGTCTCCGCCGCCCGCCGGTGCAGCCGGCCGGAGACGACGAAGTTCACGACGATCGAGACCGCGACGATGCCGATGCCCAGGCCCAGGTGCGACACATCCGACCCGACCGCGAGATGCCTGACCGCCTCGAACGCGATCACCCCCGAGCCGACGAGGATGAGCATGCCTTCGATCGCCGCCGCGAGGTTCTCGATCTTCTCGTGGCCGTAGGGGTGCTCCGCATCGGCCGGCTCGTCTGCCTTGCGGACCGAGATGAAGGCGACGATCGAGGCGATCAGGTCGATCGCCGAGTGCATCGCCTCGGTCAGGAGCGCAACCGAGCCGGTGATCGTCCCCCCGACGACCTTCAGCAGGATCAGCCCGCTGTTGGACGCGATCGACAGCGCCGCAGCACGGCTCTTCGAGCCGTTGGCTACCTCTGTCGAAGCCATGCGAGCAGCTCCCGGGCCGCCCGTCCGCGATGGCTGATGGCGTCCTTCTCCTCCGGGGAGAGCTCGGCCATCGTGCGGATCGGCGACGACGGTTCCGGATCGTCCGGGATGAAGGCGGGGTCGTAGCCGAAGCCGCCGCTGCCGCGCGGCTGCGCTGCCAGCGTGCCGGTACAGCGGCCCTCGACCACGTGTTCGACCCCATCCGGCGCGACGAACGCCAGCGCGCAGACATACGCCACCGCGCTGCCGGCCGGCGCCGCTGCGAGCAGCTTGTCGAGGTTCTGCTGGTCGGTCGCGCCCTCGCCGGCAAAGCGCGCCGAGCGCACGCCGGGGGCCCCGCCCAGCGCCGCCGACTCGATCCCCGAGTCGTCGGCCACTGCCGTGGCGCCGAGCGCCACGGCAGTCGCGCGCGCCTTGCCCAGCGCGTTCGCGGCGAACGTCGTGCCGGTCTCCGGTGGCAGCTCGACCTCGGCGGGCAGCGGCACGACCTCGTGGGGGGCCAGGAGCGTCTCGAACTCGCGCAGCTTGTGGGCGTTGCGCGTGGCGAGCACCAGCTTCATCGGCCGGCTGCGATCGCCGCCTGCTGCACGGCCCGCAGCTCCTCGATCCCGGTCTGCGCGAGCGCGAGCAGCTCGTCGAGATGGGCGCGGCTGAGCGGCGTGCGCTCGGCCGTCGCCTGCACCTCGACCAGGCCGCCGTCGCCGGTCATGACCACGTTGGCGTCGACCTCGGCGGTCGAGTCCTCGGAGTAGTCGAGATCCAGCAGCGGCGTGCCGCCGACGATCCCGCACGACACCGCCGCGATCTCGCCGGTGAGCGGCGAGCGCTCGATGGCGCCGCGGCCGACGAGCACGTCGCAGGCCAGCGCGAGCGCGACGTAGGCGCCGGTGATCGACGCACAGCGCGTGCCGCCGTCGGCGGTGAGGACGTCGCAGTCCAGCCAGATCGTGTTCTCGCCCAGCGCCTCGAAGTCGACGACGCCGCGCAGCGCGCGGCCGATCAGGCGCTGGATCTCGACGGTGCGCCCGTCCGGGCGCCCCTTCGTCACGTCGCGCTGCTTTCGATCGCCGGTCGAGGCCGGGAGCATCCCGTACTCGGCGGTGACCCATCCGCGACCGCGCCCTGCCATCCAGCGCGGCACGCTGTCCTGCGCCGATGCGGTGCAGATCACGCGGGTCTCGCCGACGCTGATCAGCGCGCTGCCGGTGGCGGGGGCGACGAAGCCGGGCTGGATCGTCGTCGGGCGCAGGCCGTCGGCGGCGCGCCCGTATGAGCGCCCGGTCGCGATCTCGGTCATGCGGAGTTCCTCTCGTGAAGCGGTTCGAGCTCGACGTGCTGGACGGCGCCGAGCGGCATCTGCAGGAAGCGGGTGCCCAGCGCGCGGAAGGCGTCCGTGTCGCCGGTGCACAGGAAGTTGTAGGCGCCCTCGCCGGTGCGGCGCGTTGCGAGGTCGCGCGAGCCGAGCGCGTGCTCGACCTGGCGGGCGAGCGCAGCGCCGGAGGTCACGATCGTGACGCCACGGCCGAGCATGCGCTGCAGCATCGGACGCACCAGCGGGTAGTGCGTGCAGCCCAGGATCACGGTGTCGACAGCGGCCTCGCGCAGCGGCGCGACGTAGCCGCGGATCGTCTCCTGCATGCGGTCGTCGAACGGCGAGCCGTCCTGGATCAGCGGCGCCAGGTCCGGGCACGCCACCGCCACGAGGTCGACGTGCGGATCGGCGGCCGCGACCGCGTCGGCGTAGGCGCCACTGGCGACCGTCGCGGGCGTGGCGAGCAGGCCGATCCGCCCGGTGCGCGTCGCGGTGACGGCCTGCACGGCCTCCGGCCGCACGACGCCCAGCACGTCGACGCCGAGCGTGGTCTGAAACATCCGCGTGCGCAGGGCCGGCAGCGCAGCTGCCGTGGCGGTGTTGCAGGCGATGACCAGCAGCTTGGCCCGATGCCGCAGCATCTCCTCGGCGATCTGCAGGCAGAAGCCCTCGAGCTCCGGCACGCTGCGCTCGCCGTAGGGGAAGCGCGCGGTGTCCCCGAGGTAGACGAAATCCTCCTCGGGCAGGTGCACCAGCAGCTCGTGCAGGACCGTGAGGCCGCCCACTCCTGAGTCGAAGACGGCGATCGGGCGGTCGCGTGGATCGGGCGCGGGGGTCACGGCACGGCAATGCTAGATGGCTCACTCCGCGACCCCCGGCCCGTCTGACCGCTTCCCGCGGTGCTCAGTGCTTGCCGGCGCCGACGCTGTCGATCTGCTGCTTGATCTCCCCCACGACCTTCGTGGCGATCTGCTTGCCGGCGCCGCCGTCGCCCGCCGCGACCACGGCGGCGAAGACGCCGGCGATCAGCAGGACGAGGGCGACATACTCGACCGTCCCCTGGCCCCGTTCGGCGGCGAGGTACTGGTAGGCGCGGTGCAGTCCGGCGTGGGTGCGGCCCATCAGGCGATACATGGCTTGGGTCCTCTCAGGTCGATGACATCAGGCAGTCAATGACCGACCGGGTGACGGGACCAGACGCGTCTGTGACGACAATGCGCGGACCGATGCGCGTACTCGTCGTCAGCAACATGGCCCCGGCGCCCGACGATCCGGCCCGCGGGGCGTTCGTGCGCACCCAGGTCGCGGCGCTGCGCCGGCTCGACGGCGCGGACGTCGAGCTGTTCGAGTTCCGCCCGGGCGCGTATGCGTCGGCGGCGCGCGCGCTGCGCCGGATGCGCGGCTTCGACGTGGTCCATGCACATTTCGGGCTGACCGCCTGGCCGGCGCTCGCCGTCCGCGGCGCCGCGCGCGCCGTCACGCTGCACGGCACCGACGTGCTCCATCCGCGCAGCTGGCGCATCACGAGCGCCGCGCTGGGGCGCATGGACCTCGTCGCGGCTGCGTCGGAGGAGCTCGCCGCGCTGGTGCGCCGGCGCAGGCCGCACACGGACGTCGCCGTTCTGCCGGCGGGCGTCGACCTCGACCGCTTTCGCCCGCTGGACCGCGCGCACAGCCGCGAGCGCCTCGGCCTCGACCCCTTGGCGCGGATCGCGCTGTTCCCCGCTGACCCGGCGCGCCCCGCGAAGCACGCCGAGCGCGCGAGCGAGGTCGCACGCCTGGCCGGAGCGCAACTCCTGACGCTGGGGCACGTCGATCCCGATGAGGTGCCCCACTGGGTCAACGCCGCCGATGCCGTGCTCGTCCCCTCTGAGCGGGAGGGCTTCGGGCTGGCCGTGCTCGAGGCGCTCGCCTGCGACGTCCCTGTGCTCGCGACGCCGGTCGGGATCCACCGCGAGGCGCTCGACGGCATCGCGGGGACGCTGTGCGCGCCCTACGACGCGAGCACCTGGACGAAGGCGTTCAAGACCGCGCCCGCGCGCATCGAGGGCCGTGATCGCGCGTCGCGCTGGGGCTCGGACGCGCTGGCGGAAGGGGTGCTCACGGCATGGAGGTCCCTTGTAGACTCGAGCCCGGAGGCGCCGATTGACGGCGCCGTTCTGTCATGAAGGGCCTGCTCGCACGCATTCCCCGCCGGCGCCGCCCGGGTGGCGCGATCCGGACCGAAGGTTCGACCGCGCCGATCGCCGGCGTCGACCCCGCCGCCGCGATGACGGCTCCCCTGGAGCCGAGTTTCCGCGACCGCGGCCGGCTGCGCCGGCGCCTGCGCTACCTGCGCCGCGTCCGCGAGCTCGGCTTTCGCGACCTCGGCGGCCTCGTGTTCGACCAGCACCGCTTCAACCGTCCCAACGAGGAGCTCGTCCGCGGCAAGCTCGGCGCGCTGCAGGCCGTCGACATTGAGCTGCGTGCGCTCGAGGCCCTGCTGAGCGACCCGCGCCCGATCCACGAGCTGCGCGAGCCCGGCATCGCAGCCTGTGTGCGCTGCGGCGCCCTGCACGGCAGCGACGCGCGCTTCTGCCCGAGCTGCGGGGTGCCGGTGAGCGGTCCGCAGGCCATCGGAGAGATCGCGGGCTCGGCGTCCGCCCCGGCGCAGCAGAGCTACGCGGCCCGGGCCGCCACCGCCGCCGCGACCACCCCGGTGCCGCCGATCCCGGCCGCGCCGGCGCCCTCCGACGAGCAGCCCACCGAGATCCGCCCGGCCGAGGACGCCGCCGCGCAGGAGCCCACCGAGGCGCCTGAAGCCGTCGGCGAGCCCTCGCCGCTGCGCGACGGCTCGTGACGCTCGAGCCGCCCGTCGTCGTTCCCGAGCCCGCCGGGGCGATCCGCTGCCCGCGGTGCCAGTCGCCCGTCGCGCCCGATCAGGACTGGTGCCTGGAATGCGGCGCGGCCGCTCGCACGCGGCTGGCGCCCGCGCCGAACTGGAGGCTGCCCGTCGCCGCGCTCGCGCTGGTCGCGTTGCTCGCGGGAATCGGGCTTGCCGTCGCGTTCGTCGCGCTCACCCAGGACAACAGCGGGAGCACGGCCACGTCCACGACCACCGCGCCGGTCGTCGCGACCGAACCGACGGCCGCGGCGCCGCCGACCACGCCGCCGACGACCCCGGGGATCACGACGACCCCGACGGCCACGACGCCCGCGACGTCGACGCCCACGACCACGACGCCGACCGCCACGGTGCCGTCCGCCACCACCACGGCACCGAAGAAATAGGCGCTGGACCGTCTACGCGAGCACCGGCCAGCGCGCGGCCAGCCGCGACGCCGCCTGCGCCGCGCCCGGATGCACCTCCAGCTCGGGAGCCGGCGGCGCCGTGGGGGCGCCGAAGACCTCCATCGTGCGTGCCACGCAGCGCGCGAGCGCCCCGAGGTCGTAGCCGCCCTCGAGCACCATGCCGAGCGGCACGCCGAGCCCATCGGCGAGCCTGCGCGCCGAGCCCGCCATGGCGGCGAACCCCTCGTCGCTGACCAGGCAGCCCGCCAGCGGATCGTCGGCGTGGGCGTCGAAGCCCGCGCTCACAAGCACGAGCTCCGGCGCGTAGGACTCGGCCAGCGGCGCGACGACGTGCTCCACCAGCGAGCACCACAGGTCGTCGCCTGACCCGCCAGGCACAGGGAGGTTGATCGTGTAGCCCTCCCCCGCGCCGGAGCCGTCGTCGGATGCCGCGCCCGAGCCGGGATACAGCGGCGACTGGTGGATCGACACGAAGAGCACCTGCGGGTCGGCGTGGAAGATGTCGTTGGTGCCGTTGCCGTGGTGGACGTCCCAGTCGAGGACGAGCACTCGCTCCAGGCCGTGGGCGTCGATCGCGCGTCGTGCCGCGATCGCGACGTTGTTGAACAGGCAGAAGCCCATCGCCCGGGCGCGCTCGGCGTGGTGGCCCGGCGGGCGATGCAGCGAAGCCGCGGCCGGCGCGCGCCGCTCGACCAGTGCGTCGACGGCAGCGGCCGCTCCGCCGGCGCCGTGGAGCGCCGCGTCGAACGATTCCGGGCTGACGACCGTGTCCAGATCGAGGTTGCCGCCACCCGCGGCGCAGAACTCCTCGATCCCGGCGACGTAGCCGGGCGGATGCACGGCCTCGACGAGCTCGCGCGGCGCGGCCTCGGACTCGCGGACCTCCCAGCCGAGCCAGTCGCGCGCGGCAAGCTCGCGCTCGATCGCCGTGATTCGCGTCGGGTGCTCGGGATGGTCGCCGGTGTCGTGAAGGACGGACGAGCGGTGGTGCAGCACGAGCGGTGGGCCCATCGAGGGGTACCGTACCCCGCGCATGAGCGAGGCACCCGACCTACAGGCCGACGTTGCCGTTGTGGGAGCCGGAGGTGCGGGGCTCTACGCGGCGCTGAGCGCCGCGCGGGCCGGCGCGCGCGTGGTGCTCATCAGCGCGACGCCGCTCGCGCGGACGGCGAGCTACTGGGCCCAGGGCGGGGTTGCCGCCGCGCTCGCGCCCGACGACTCGCCCGACGTGCACCGCCAGGACACCGAGATCGCCGGCCGCGGCCTCGTTCGCCCGTCGGCCGCCGCGGTGCTGTGCCGCGAGGCGCCGCGCATCGTCGCCGACCTCCAGGGCCTCGGCGTGAGCTTCGACGTCGACCCCGACGGCCGCCTCGCGCTCGGCCTCGAAGGCGGCCACTCCAAGCGCCGCGTCGTGCACGCGGGCGGCAGCGCGACCGGGCGCCGCATCGTGCGCCAGCTGTCGGCGCTGGTGGCGGAGGACCCGCGCATCCACGTGCTCGAGCAGGCGCGCGCCGCGACCATCTGGACGCACGAGGGGCGCTGCGTCGGGCTCGTCTGCGAGGACGGGCGCGTGATCGCCGCGCGCGGCGTGCTGCTGGCGACCGGCGGCGCCGCGGCGCTGTGGTCGCGCACGACGAATCCTCCCGGCTCGGTCGGCATCGGCGCCATGCTCGCGCGCGCGGCGGGCGCCGCGATCGCCGACCTCGAGCTCGTGCAGTTCCATCCGACGGCCGTGACCGGCGTCGCGGGCCGGGAGGGTTTCCTCGTGACCGAGGCAATCCGCGGCGAGGGAGCGACGATCGTCGACGACGACGGCGAGCGCTTCGTCGAGGAACTCGCCCCGCGCGACGAGGTGGCGCGGGCGGTCGCCGAGAAGATGCGCACCACCGGCCGCCCGCACGTGTGGCTGGACATGCGCACCATCGACGCCGGGCGCTTCCCGAACGTGGTGTCGTCGCTGCAGCAGGCCGGGCTCGACCCGACCAGCGAGCTGGTCCCGATCTCGCCCGCGGCCCACTACGTCATGGGCGGCGTGGTGACCGACCTCGACGGCGCGACCACCGTGCCGGGGCTCTACGCCGTCGGCGAATCCGCGTGCACCGGCCTGCACGGCGCCAATCGGCTGGCGTCCAACTCGCTGACCGAATGCTTCGTGTTCGGGCAACGCGCCGCGGAAGCCGCGCTTGCAGAGCCCGCGATCGCCGCGCCCGGGCCGGCCCCCGAGCCGATCGCCATCGCGATGCCCAGCCGCGAGACGCGCGAGCACCTGTGGCGCAACGCCGGGCTGGTGCGCGACGGTGAAGGCCTGCGCACGCTGTTGGACGATCCGCATCCGCTCGCACGGATCATCGGCGAATGCGCCCTGCTGCGCGAGGAGTCGCGCGGTGGCCACCAGCGCTCCGACTTTCCCGCGACCGACCCCGGGCTGGACGGCTTCCACGTCGTGATCCGCGCCCGCGACGCACCCGAATTCGAATCATGGGTCTGAGGGCTGACGCTTGAGTTAACGCGAACTCAACATTCGGGACGTTCTTACCTTCACACGGTGGCGTCATCGTCATGCGGCGTCACCCCGGGGAGCAACAAGGACAACAAGGAGCAGCCCAAGCTTCATGTACCAGTTCAGCCGGGCCATCTATCGCGAACTCGCCAGGGACATCGACGGATCCGTGTCGCTTGGCGGCGTGAACCCGCACGAGCACGTACTGCGCTCCTGCGAGTCGACCATCGAGCGCCTGATCGCCGACCGCCACTACTTCGCGCGGCCGTGCCGGACGCTGTTCAACGACATCCGGACGTGCTTCCCGATGCGTGCCCAGTCGCGCGTATGGGCCGTGGTCCAGCGCTATGTCAACGCGGCAGACGAGTACCTGCAGCGGCTGCCCGCCGCAGGCCTCGACGCCAACGGCCAGCCACTGCAGTGCCGCGCCACGACGCGGCGCGGTACGCCCTGTCAGCGCGTGCCGCTGCATCACAACGGCTACTGCCCGAGCCATCAGCACCTCGCGGAGACCGAGGAGCTGGAGCTCACCGTGGCTGCATAGCCGCACCCCGGATACGGTCCGAGGATGCTCCTCGGAGTCGACGTCGGCGGGACGTTCACCGACGCAGTCCTCGTCGCCGGCGGGGCGATCCACACCGCCAAGGCTCCGACGACGCCTGACGACCAGTCGCGCGGCGTCATGGACGCCGTGCGCGCTGTGCTCGACCGCGCCGGCGCCCAGGAGGGGGATGTCGCGCTCTTCGCGCACGGCATGACCGTCGCCACCAACGCGCTGCTGGAAGGGCGCGGCGCCCGCACCGCGTTCGTCGCCACCGAGGGCTTTGCCGACGTCGTCGAGCTCGGGCGCCAGGCGCGGCGCGACCTCTACCGGCTGTGCGCCGCCTGGCCGGCGCCGTTCGCGCCTCCCGAGCGCCGCTTCGGCGCCCCCGAGCGGATCGGCCCCGAAGGCGTGCTGCGAGCTCTCGAGGACCCCGGCGCAGTCGCCGCCGCCGTCGCGGGCTGCGCGCCCGAGGCGGTCGCCGTCTGCCTCCTGCACGCCTACCGCGATCCGGCGCACGAGCTGGCGCTGGGCGAGGCGCTACGCGAGCGGCTGGGCGCCCACGTCCACGTCTCGCTCTCGCACGAGGTCGTCGGCACCTTCCGCGAGTTCGAGCGCGCGGCCACGACCGAGGTCGACGCCGCGTTATCGCCGCTCGTCGGCGCCTACCTGCACGCGCTCGCCGACCGCGCCCGCGAGGCAGGCCTCCCCGAGCCGCGGATCATGCAATCGAGCGGCGGGCTCGCAACGCTCGAGGTGGCGGCCGACCACGCGGCGCTCACCGTCCTGAGCGGTCCGGCCGGAGGCGCCGCCGCGGCGGCTCTCGTCTCCGCCGCGGCAGGCGAGCCGGACCTGTTGTGCTTCGACATGGGCGGCACGTCATGTGACGTCTCGGTCGTCGAGGAGGGAGCCGTGCGCGAGGCGGCCGGCCGCGATGTCGGCGGGCGCCCGCTCGCGCTGCCGATGATCGACATCCACACGGTCGGCGCCGGCGGCGGCTCGATCGGCTGGCGTGACGCAGGCGGGGCGCTGCGCGTCGGCCCGCGCTCGGCGGGCGCCGAGCCCGGGCCCGCGTGCTACGGGCGGGGCGGCACCGAGCCGACCGTCACCGACGCCAACCTCGTCCTCGGCCTGCTCGACCCCGGCGCGCCGCTGGCCGGCGAGCTCGGGCTGTCGACCGAGGACTGCGCGGGCGGGTTCGTCCGCGTCGCGAACGCCGAGATGGTCCGCGCGATGCGCGTGATGACCGTCGAGCAGGGCCTGGACCCGCGCGACTTCGCGCTGCTGGCCTT
>JAWVFZ010000141.1:0-13644 GCA_033855555.1 Solirubrobacteraceae bacterium | reverse complement strand
CCGGGCATCTGCCCGGCGCGCCGTCCGTCGAGGATGTCCGACCCGTCAGGAGTGGATCGCGAGGATCGTCTTGCGGGCGGCCGTGTAGACGACGCTCGGCACCGGCTGGAAGTCCAGTGCGGGGCCGAAGCGCTGTCCGACGTTCGAGACGGCGAACGTGACGAACCTCTGGAGCCCGGGCGCGTTCGTCGACGTCGTCGGGACGATGCAATACGTGAACGTCGACATCGGGTAGGCCAGCTTCGCCTTCTTCGGCGGGTTGACGATGTGCATCTCGTTGTTCGAGGGCACCTTCTTGACCACCGCGGCAGCTGCCTTGATGTTCTTGAGGTTCGGGTACACGTACTTGCCCGCGCGGTTCTGGAGCGCGACCACTGAAAGGCCGTGCTGAATCGCGTAGTACGCGGACACGTACCCGATCGCGCCCTGCGTCGAGCCGACGACGGCGGTCACGCCGTCGTTGCCCTTGCCACCAACGCCCTTCGGGAAGCTGACCGCTGTCGCATTGCCGACCTGGCTCTTCCAGGTGGGGCTGATCCGAGACAGGTAGTCCGTGATGACGTAGGTGTCGCCCGACCCGTCGCTGCGGTAGACGGGCGTGATCTGGAGGCTCGGCAACGAGACCCCCTTGTTGAGCGCCTTGATGCGCTTGTCGTTCCAGCTGGTGATCTTGCCGAGGTAGATGTCGGCGACGACCGGGCCCGTGAGCTTCAGCGTCTTGTGCCCGGGAATGTTGACGGCCACAACCGTCGCCGTCAGCGCCCATGGGATCTGGACACAGCCGTTGCAGCCCGAGAACTGCGTCGGCGTCATGGGAGCATCGGACGCACCGAAGTCGACGGTGCGTGCCGAGATCTGCGCGATGCCGGCGCCCGAGCCGACGGCGCTGTAGTTGATTGCGATGTTGTCCCGGGACTGGAAGTCCGCGGCCCAGTTCGCCATCAGCGGCGCGACGAGAGACGAGCCCGCTCCGGTAAGGGTGCCGGCGACATCTGCTCCGGCGCTGGCGGTAACGCCGCCGGTCATGCTGGCGATCAGCGCCAGACCGGTCAGACGACCCAACGTAGTGCGGTGCAAGTCTTGTTCCTTTCGGGAGGTGATGGTTTCCCCCGAAGCCAGGAGGGCTTCCACAGGGGTGGCCTAGATTCGCGTGGACCGTGATACCGCCTTGTTGCAAGGTCGTTGTCGTCTCGTATCTATGTTGTGAACGCTCTCCCAGCCCCAAGGCTGATGCGGTTAGGGTCGCCGGGCAATGAGCGTTGCCGCCTTCAAACGCCCTGCCCCGCGGGCGCAGGAGGGCCTCCGTGACCGCATCGGCGACTGGGTGATCCGGGGGCTGTGCGTCCTCGCTTGCCTGGTCGCGCTGGCCACGATGCTCGACATCGCCTACAAGGTGATCCACGGCTCGAGCCTCGCGATCTCCACCTTCGGGCTCCACTTCCTCACGACGTCCAGCTGGAAGCCGAACTTCGGGCAGTTCGGCGGCTACACGCTGATCTACGGGACAGCCGTCACGTCGGCGATGGCGCTGCTCCTCGCGGTGCCGGTCGGGGTCTCGATCGGGTTGTTCCTGAGCCTGCTTGCGCCCCGGCGGCTCGGCAGCGTGATCGGGCCGCTGGTCGAGATGCTGGCGGCGATTCCGAGCGTGATCCTCGGATTCTGGGGGATCCTCGTGCTGGCCCCGTTCGTGCGCGACGTCGAGCCCTGGCTGCACGACAAGCTCGGCTTCATCCCCCTCTTCGGCCCGCCGCAGACAGCCGGCAGCAGCATGTTCACAGCGGGCCTGATCCTGACGATCATGGTCATCCCGATCGTGGCCTCCATCAGTCGAGACCTTTTCCTCACGGTTCCCCGGGAGCTGCAGGAGGGCGCAGTTGCCCTCGGCGCGACGCAGTGGGAGGTCGTCCGCGGCGTCATCCTGCCGTCGACGATCACCGGGGTCGCATCGGCCGCGTTCCTGGGGCTCGGGCGCGCGCTGGGCGAGGCGATCGCCGTCGCACAGGTGATCGGCGCGGGGAACCTGGCGCACGCCTCCCTCTTCGAGACCGGCGACACGATGGCCAGCCGCATCGCCCTGCAGTTCCCCGGCGCGCTGAGCAAGCTGCACTTCGCGTCGCTCTATTACCTCGCAGTGGTCCTGCTGGTCCTGGGCCTCATCAGCAACCTGGCGGCCCAGTGGATCTCCCATCGCTTCAGCCTGGAACGGGCGCTCACGCGATGACGACGACGCTCGAGCTCCTGGACGATCCGCTACGCCCGGATCCCGCGGCGCCGCTCGTACCGTCGGGCAACCTGCGCCGGCGCCTGCTGATCAACCGGCTCGCGATCGGCGGAGCCACCGCATCGGCGCTGATGGCCGTCGGCGTCCTGGGCATCGTCATCTACACCGTCGTGCACAACGGCGCGAGCCAGCTGAGCCTCGGCTTCATCACCAAGAGCCCGCCCCAGTTCCCCGGCCCGGGGGGCGGCATCGCTCCCGCCATCGTCGGCACCGCCGTGATCGTGGCGCTGGCCACGGCGATCGCCATGCCGCTCGGCATCCTGATCGCGCTGTACATGTCCGAGTTCGCGCGCGGCTCGGTTACCGCGCGCATCATGCGGATGGTGCTGGACCTGATGAACGGGCTGCCGTCGATCGTCATCGGCGTCTTCGTCTTCGGCCTGCTGGTGGTCGGGCACGGGCAGAGCGCCTTCGCCGGCTCGGTGGCCCTGTCGATCATCATGCTGCCGCTCATCGCGCGCTCGAGTCAGGAGGTCCTGCTGCTCGTCCCGGGCAGCCTGCGCGAGGCAGCGGAGGCCCTGGGCGTGAGCCGCTGGCGGACCGTCGTCGGGGTGATCCTCCCGAGCGCGATGGGCGGCATCCTCACCGGGACCCTGCTCGCGGTCGCGCGAGCTGCTGGCGAGACCGCGCCGCTCATCCTCGTCTCGTCGATCTTCTCGCCCGGCGTGAACGTCAACCCGTTCGGCCAGGGGCTCAACAACATCCCGAGCCTGATCTTCGTCGCATCCGAGCAGGCTGACAAGGCCGCCTTCACGCGCGCCTGGGGCGCCGCATTCGTCCTGCTCGCGTTCATCCTCTTGACCAGCTTGAGCGCACGAGCGCTTCTGAACCGGAACCGCAGGAGGCTGACCGGATGACATCGCTCGCAGAGACCGAGCACCCCGACCGCAGAGAGCCGCACATCCCTCAGCGGGTGCGCATCCAGACCGGGCCGGCGCCCGCCGCTCCGCGCCGCGACCCCGCCGCACCGCCGCGCGAGTCGGTCTTCGAGGCGCGCGACGTCGCTGTCGACTACGGCAGCAACCGCGCGATCGCGGGGATCTCGATGAAGATGCAGCGCAACGTGATCACCGCCCTGATCGGCCCCTCGGGGTGCGGCAAGACGACGTTCCTGCGCAGCCTCAACCGGATGAACGACTCGGTCGGCGGCTTCAAGCTGAGCGGCGAGATCCGGTACCACGGGCACGACCTCTACAGCCCCAGCGTGAACCGTGTCGAGGTGCGCCGCCGGATCGGCATGGTCTTCCAGAAGCCCAACCCGTTCGCGTAGTCGATCTACGACAACGTGGCCTGGGCGCCCCGCAACCTGGGCATGAAGTCGGGCCTGGATGAGCGGGTGGAGCGCGCGCTTCGCGGCGCGGCCCTGTGGGATGAGGTCAAGGACCGGCTGAAGTCCAACGCGTTCGGCCTCTCCGGCGGCCAGCAACAGCGGCTGTGCATCGCGCGCGCGATCGCGATCGAACCCGACGTGCTGCTTCTCGACGAGCCGGCATCGGCGCTGGATCCGATTGCGACGCTCGCAATCGAGGACCTCATGCACTCGCTCAAGGAGCGCTACACGATCGTGATCGTGACCCACAACATGCAGCAGGCCGCTCGGGTCGCCGACAGGACCGCGTTCTTCAGCCTCGACATGATCGGCGGCAAGCGCACGGGCACGCTCATCGAGTACGACGACACGAGTGTGATCTTCACGAACCCGCGCGACTCGCGGACCGGCGACTACGTGACCGGGCGCTTCGGCTGAGCGAAGCGCCGGCTCCGGCGGGCAACGCTTGCCGCGCGCCTACGGCGCGGCGATCGCTTCGCTCGGAACCTGCTGGAGAAGCGGCATGCCGCATTGCCAGCAGTAGCCGGCGCCGCTGCTGTGCGGCGCGCCACACGTCTCACAAACGCCGGCGGCTCCCGTCTGCTCCGTGCGCAGGAGGCGCTCGACCTCGTTGAGCTCGGCATCGACCTCCTGCAACACGGCGGCGCGGCGGACGATCACATCGACCTTGATGTGATCGCGGATCGCCATCTCGTACACGAGCCCGCCAAGGTCCCACTGCAACTCGGCGACGCGCTCGCGCAGGTGATCCCGGCGACGCTCGAGGTCGATGACCTCATCCGAGGAGGCGGGCGCCAGGTCGACCGAATGGCCATTCTCACGAGAGAAGGGGCGACGGTTCAGCGGGCCACGCACCGCCCGCAGAATGCCTTTGCGACCGGAGCTCACTCAGCCTCCACCGAAGAAGTTGCCGGTGAACTTGCCCTTTTGATAGCCAGGCCCGGTGCCTGGCGTACCGACGGTGACCACGGCCTTCTTGGGGAGCTTGACGGTGGTGCCCTTGACGTGGCTGGCGGCCTTGGTCGCCGTCTTTGACGTCGAGGACTTACCCGCGGCCGGCTTGGCGGTCGTCGGGCTCGTTCCCGCGACCGACGCGCCCCCGGCGCCGCCGACCGTGACGACTTGGACCGGAGCGGCCGCGCGCGGGCTGGGGGATTTCTGGCCGGATCGGCCGATGAGGACGCCGACACCCATCGCGAGGAGCAGCGTCCCGATTCCCGCGATGAGCGCCGTGTTGAATGCCGGACGCGGCGCTCGCGGGTGGGACGCCCGGATGACGTCTGCTCGGGCCGGCGCGGTTGACGCCTGAGCGACCGGCATCCTCGCCTGTCCGCGCCGCTGACCGCATTGCACGCAGTAGCGCTGATCCGGAGCCAGAG
The DNA here is from genome assembly GCA_033855555.1 of Solirubrobacteraceae bacterium. Lineage (GTDB taxonomy): Bacteria > Actinomycetota > Thermoleophilia > Solirubrobacterales > Solirubrobacteraceae > AC-49. The sequence goes on along the minus strand of JAWVFZ010000141.1, from coordinate 8,654 downwards.
GCGCGCTGCACGACGTGCACTGGTCGCCGGCCACGGTCGCGAGCGCCGGATGGGCGGCGGTCGTGGCGTCGTGGGTCGTTGCGGATTCCATGGCGTTGGCGCGCGGCGGCGCAAGGTCAGCGCTGCGGGTAGGCCGAGAGTGTCGACGGTGGCGCGAGGGCTGCTGTTAACAACGCGTTATCGGCGGACGCAGAATCTTCACATCGCGATCACGTCGTCCAGCAAGGCTGCAGGCGACCGTGATGGACCAGCTCGAACCCTCTCCACCCGGTGCCCCGGGCGTGTCCGCGTGCTCGGTGTGCGCGGCACCGCTGGCCTCCGATCAGCGCTACTGCGTGACGTGCGGCGAGCGTCGCGGGCCACTGCCGGCATCCGTCGCCGCGATGCTCGGCTTGGGCGTAACGCCCGAGCTCGACGCCGACGGCATTGCCCCCGATCACGCCGCGGGCTCGTGGCTCGGGATCGCGTCCGTCCCCGGCCCTCCCGCAGCGGCGATCGCCGTCATGGCGATCCTCGCGTTCGGCGTCCTCATCGGCTCGGTCGTAAGCCCCCCTGCGGAAAGCGCGACCGGCCCGACGCTGATCGCAGTCTCGCCGCCGGCAGCTTCCGCGCCTTCGCCGGTGGTCGAGCCGCCGACGACGTCGGCTCCGGCAGCTTCCACCGCTGCGCCGGTCCAGCAGACGGTCACCCAGACGATCGCAGCGCCCGCGACGCCGCCGGCGGCGCCGGTGCCGGAGGTGCCCGCGACGCCGCAGCTTCCGCCGATCAAGCACGTCTTCCTGATCGTTCTCTCCGAGCATGGATACGACGCCGCGTTCGGGCCGAACTCCCAGGCGCCCTACCTCGCGAGCACCCTCACCAAGCAGGGTGAGCTCCTGACCAACTACTACGGCGTCGCCCAGGGCGGCCTGGCCAACGCGATCGCGCTCGTCAGCGGACAGGGCCCGAACCCGGACACGGTCGCCAATTGCCCGACGTATGGCGACATCACCCCCGGCAAGCCAGACCAGGATCCGCAGCAGAGCGGCCAGGTCCTCGGCAGCAGCGGATGCGTCTATCCCCCGGCGGCGATCACGCTTCCGGACGAGCTGCTCGCCAACGGGAACACGTGGAAGGCCTACGTCGAGGACATGGGCAACGGGCCGGCCGGGCAGCCGACGACGTGCCGGCATCCTGCTCTCGGCACGACGGACGAGAACCACGATCCACGTCCGGGTGACGCATACGTCACGTGGCGCAACCCGTTCGCCTACTTCCACTCGATCGTCGATGCCCCGACCTGTGCCGATACCGTGGTCGGGCTCGACCGACTGGATTCCGACATCGGCTCGGCGACCAGCACCCCGTCGCTCTCCTACATCGTCCCCAACCGCTGTCACGACGCGGCGGAGGCGCCATGCGCGCCGGACGCGCCCGCAGGGTTGCCCGCCGCGGACGCGTTTCTCAAGACGCTGGTCCCGCGAATCATGAGCTCGCCCGGTTACAAGGACGGCGGGATGATCGCCATCACGTTCGACGCCGCACCGCACGACGGTCCGGCGGCCGACTCGAGTGCCTGCTGCGCGGAGCCCGCCTACCCGAACCTTCCCGCGGCGACGCCGGCCACGACGACGCAGACCACGCCCGCCACAGCGACGACGCCGGGCGACACCGGCACGACGCCGGCTCCCGCGCCGACGCCGGGCGACACCAGCACGACGCCGGCTCCGGCGACGACGCCTCCCGCCACGACGTCGCCTCTGCCTCCCGGAGCAGATTCGGCCACCGGGGGCGGCGGCCGCGTCGGGTTGCTCCTCATCACGCCGTTCGTCAAGGCCGGCACGGTCAACTCGATCAGCACCTACAACCACTTCAGCCTGCTTCGCAGCATCGAGGATCTGTTCGCGCTGCAACCCACGGGCTACGCGGGCTATCCGGGTGTGCTCGCGTTCGACTCGGTGATCTACAACGCTGCGGCGAAGTCCGGTTGACGACGCGCTGTGACCGCCCGGTGAACCGTCGAGCAGCGCCCACCGGTAACGGGATCCTCGTGCACGACCTGCTCGGCCAGAAGCTCGCCGGGCCGACGGCCGGCTGACACGGCACCAGAGACAAGAAGCTCCCGCCCGAGCATGCTCAGTCGGGCGGGAGCGCCTCATGTATAGCCCATGACGCAGCCGCAATCGACAAAGTCGACCGAATTGGTCGACAGGCGTCCGGATCTTGGTATTGTCGCGAATCCCGATGGGGAAAGGGAGATTTTGGTCTCCCCTGAATCGACTCGCTGCAAACAGAGAGGGACCGAATGGATTACGGCACGACACAGGCCGCGACACGGAGGTCGGCACGCTGGCCACGCCTCGCCACGCTGACGGCCTGCGCCGCATTGCTCTGCATCCCCGCCGCCGCGTCGGCCGACGTACCCACCGTCACGACGCTGCCCGGCGACCCGACGCTGACCACCGACACGTACGCGCTGCTGAGCGGCATCGTGAACCCCAACGGCGTTGCGACGTCCTACCACTTCGAGTGGGGGCCGACGACGGCCTACGGGCAGACGACCCCCGAGACCCAGGCCGGCAACGGCAAGGCCGACGTGAACGTGGACATCTCGCTCGACCAGCTGAAGCCGGCAACGAGCTATCACTACCGGCTCGTTGCCTCCGTGGTGCAGAGCGATCCCACCGCGCCGCCGACGACCGTCGCGGGCACCGACCAGGTCCTCAAGACAGCTCCGGCGCTCGCCATCAGCTTCGTCAGCACGCAGGCGCACGTCAGCAAGCTGGGCAAGGCGCTGGTGCAGGTGCGCTGCGTCGGCCCCGTGGACGAGGTCTGCAGCGGGCGACTCACACTGACCGCAGCTACAGCCGGCACCAATGCCCGCGCGGTCGGTTCGATCGCCTACAAGCTCGCCGTCGGGAGCAAGAAGACGCTTCGCGTGAAGCTCTCCGCAGCCGCGCGCAAGGCACTCGCCGCGGCGACCGGGCAGAAGCTCAGCGCGACCGCGTCGGCGAAGACCAGCGGGATCAAGCAGCCGCTCGTCAAGCGGCTCTCCCTCGCGGGCTGAGCGCACGGCGACGTGATCCAACACTCAGATCAGGAAGGCATTCGATGATGACCAGAGCAGGGAAGGTGGCGGCCGCGCTCGCCGCGATGTCCGTCGTGGGCGCGCCCGCGGCCGCAGAGGCGAAGACGACGCTCGTCGGAAGCGGCACGAGCGTCGCCGAGCCGTACCTCCGCGCGCTGTTCGCGGGGTACCACAAGGTGCGCCCGAGCGTCCACTTCATCTACACGGCGAATGGCGGCAACTCGGGCGTCAAGGACGTGCAGCAGGGCCGCAGCGCGTTTGCGGGGAACACCCGCCCGCCGCTCCCGAGCGACTCCGGCACGACCTACCGACAGCTGTTCCTCGATGGGCTGTGCGTCGACGTCAACTCGGCGAACAGCCTCACCAACCTGAGCCTCGGGCAGACGGCCGACATCTTCCTGGCCAACATCACCAACTGGAATCAGATTCCCGGCTCGGGCCTGAACACCACGATCGCGCCGATCGGCCGCGACGCGACGGCGGGCACGTACACGTTCTTCCAGAGCGCCGTGCTGGGCGGCAAGACGCAGTCGTCGAACGTGAACGCGGTCGCCTCAGACGGCCTCGTCGCGAACGCCGTGTCGCACGACCCCAACGCGATCGGATACGTGGGGTTCGCGCACTCCAAGGGCACCGGCCTCAAGACGCTGAAGCTCAATGGGGTCGCGTGCGCGCCGAAGTACGTCAAGAACCAGACCTACCCGCTCTCGCGCTACGTCTGGTTCGTCACGCCGAGCGACAACCCCAATCCCGAGGCTCTGAAGTTCGCCAAGTGGATCAGGACCAGCGTCGCGGCGGGCAAGATCCTGAAGAAGGCGGGCGCCGTCCCGGCGTTCAACCGCACCAAGTAGGAGCACCGGAAGGATCCGATGCACCCGCCGCCGGCCAACGCCAAACGCCGCGACGCCGACCAGCGCGCCGCGCGCATGCTCGGCGCGCTCGTCGCTTTGGTGCTGGTGGTCATGGCGGCGATGGTCGTCTTCGTGTTCCGCGAGGCCTGGCCGTCGTTCTCGCACAACGGCCTGCACTGGTTCGGCGGGGGCGGCGACGTCGACCACCAGATCCAGGCGATCTTCACATCGGGCGACCTCAAGCAGCGGCCGGTCTACGCCTTCCACGCCTGGCCGTTGCTGTGGAGCACGCTGCTGATCACCGGCACGGCGGTCGTGATCGCATTCGTGTGCTCGCTGTTCGTCGCGGTCTTCATCGTCGAGTTCGCGCCGGAGTGGATGCGCGCGGTGCTGGAGCCCGTCGTGCGCCTGCTCGCGAGCGTGCCGTCGGTGATCTTCGGCCTGATCGGGGTGCTCGTGGTGGTGCCCTACATCGGCAACCACATCATCTCCGAGCACAGCAAGGCCTCCGTCGCCCACATCGTGTCGCTCTCCGGTTACAGCATGCTTGCGGCGATCGTGATCCTCACGGTGATGATCGCCCCGATCATGATCGCGGTGTTCGTCGACGGCCTGCGCGCGGTTCCGCGGGGCTGGCTCGAGGGTTCGCTGGCGCTCGGCATCAACGACTGGCGGACGTTCTGGAAGATCGGCGTGCGCACCGCCCGCCCGGTGCTCGTCGCCGGGACCGTGCTGGCGACCGCCCGCGCGCTCGGCGAGGCGATCATGCTCTCGATGGTCTCGGGGTCGGTCGGCTTCTCGCCCAATCCGGCGGACGGCCTGATCTTCTTCGTCGAGCCCTCGCGGCCGCTGGCGGCGACGATCCTCAAGAACACCGAGGAGCTGACCTCGCCGCCGATGCGCCACACGCTGTTCGCGATCGCGGCGGTCCTGCTCTTCTCGGCCGCGATGCTGTCGCTGATCGGCTGGGCCGTGAAGCAGCCGATGAAGCGCTACGGGGTGCGGGCATGAGCGCCTCGGCGGCAGCGGCGCCGAAGATCCGCGTCGCGTCGAGCGCGACATGGCGGCTGCGCGACCGCATCGGCCTTGGGTTCGCCTGGCTGCTCGGGCTGCTCTTCTGCGCGATCACCGCGGCGATCGTGATCTACCTGCTGGTGCAGGGGGTCAAGTACGTGCGCCCGAACCTGTTCGTCACCCACCCCGCGGCGGGGTTCGACGAGCAGGAGACCGGCGGCTTCCTGGATCCCCTCATCGGCACCTTCCTCGTGGGGGCGATGGCGATGGCGATCGCCTTCCCGGTGGGCTTGGGCATCGGCGTGTGGCTCAGCGAGTTCGGCCGGCCGTTCGCTCTCGCCCGCCTGACCGAGTCGACCGTCGAGATGATCGCCGGCATACCGTCGATCGTGCTGGCGCTGTTCGGCACGCTGATCTTCCAGAGCCCGGCGCTCGGCTTCCTCAGCCGGAGCGCCGGTGGCGTCGTCTTCGGGCGCTCGTTCTTCGCGGCGGCGGCGATGCTGTCGTTCGTCGCGCTGCCGCTGGTCGTCGGAAGCGTGCGCGAGGGACTGCAGGCGATCCCGGGCCATGTGCGGGAGGCCTCCTACGCGGTCGGCAAGACCAAGGCGGCGACCACGCGGCGCATCCTGCTCCCCACCGCGCGCCCCTCGATCGTCACGGGCGCGATGCTCGGCTTCGGGCGCGTCATCGGCGACACGGCGATCATCGTCGTCCTGCTCGGAGCCACGCTGCGCTTCGACGGCGCCGGCTCGACGCCGTTGCTCGGCACGCTGCGCGGCACCGGCAGCACGCTGACCACCTACATCCTCCAGAACGCTCCCACGGGCGAAGGCAACCAGCCGACGAAGGCCTACGCGGCCGCCTTCGTCCTGCTCATGATCGTGCTCGCGCTCAACATCGGCGCCGGCCTCGTCAGCCGCCAAGGAAAGGCGATGCGATGGAGCTGAAGCCACCTCCGGTGCGGCGACTGCCGCTCGATCCCCCGCCGACGGCGGTCGCGGGCCGTGCGCCGGCATCGCCGTTCACGGGAGCCGCGCACGCCCGCGCGCGCAGCTCGACGTTCGCGATCGACCGCATGCAGGTCGACGACGTCTTGGTCGCCTACGGCCAGAAGCCCGCCGTGGACCACGTCTCGCTGCCGATCCGCCAGGGCGAGGTGCTGGCGCTGATCGGACCGTCGGGGTGCGGCAAGACGACGCTGCTGCGATCGCTCAACCGGCTCACGGAGCTGACAACGACGGCGTCCCAGCAGGGCCGCATCACGCTCGACGGCGCCGACATCGCGAGCCTCGAGCCGACCGCGCTGCGCCGGCGCGTCACGATGGTGTTCCAGCAGCCGAACCCGTTCCCGATGAGCGTGTTCGACAACGTCGCCTACGTGCTGCGCGAGCAGGCCGCGCGCCGGCCGAAGCGCGCGGCGCTGGACGCGAAGGTCCGCGAGGTGCTGGCACACGCCGGCCTGCTCGACGAGGTCGAACACGACCTGCGCCACCCGGCGCTGCGCCTGTCCGGCGGCCAGCAGCAGCGGTTGTGCATCGCGCGGGCGCTCGCGGCCGATCCCGAGGTGCTGTTGCTCGACGAGCCGTGCTCGGCACTGGACCCGCAGTCGACGCAGGTGATCGAGGACCTGATCGTGAAGCTGCGCGAGGAGGTGGCGGTCGTGATCGTGACGCACAACCTCCAGCAGGCCTACCGGATCGCGGACTACGTGGCGTTCATGTACCTCGGCGAGCTGGTCGAGTACGGCAGCGCGACGCAGGTGTTCGGGTCCCCGCGCGAGGAACGCACGAAGGAGTACGTGAGTGGTGCGTTCGGCTAGGGCGATCCTGCCACTGGTCACGCTCCTGCCGCTGTCGGGCTGCGTCACGACGCAGCAGCGCAACGAGCGCGCGACGCTGAGCGCGACACGGCTGCTCGCCAGCCGCCAGCCGCTGGTCGTGACGAGCCGCAGCCGCGACGTCCGCGTCGGGCGCGTCACGCTGGTGCGCGGCTCCGGCGGAACGGCGGTGGTGGTCGCGCTGGCCAACGGCTCCACGACGACGCTGACCGATCTGCCGATCTCCGTCGGCGTCCTTTCCGGGCGCCGGCGGATCTACCTCAACCGCCGCGGCGGCCTCGACTACTTCCAGAGCCACGTCGCGGCCATCGGGGCGCAAGCAAAGGTGAACTGGGTCTTCACCACGTCGCGGCGGCTGCCGCGCGGCGCCCGGCCGTTCGCGCGCGTCGGGGCACCGGCGACACCCGCGGTGAGCCACGCGACGGGCCTGCCCGGCATCCTCGCTTCCCCGCTCCCGAGCTCCCTCACGCGAGGCGGCGTGCGGGTGCACCTACGCAACTCGTCGCAGATCCCGCAGTACGGGCTCCAGGTCTACGCCCTTGCACGCAGGGGCGCGCGTTACGTCGCGGCCGGCCGCGCGACCGTCGCCCACGTCGGGACCAGGGCCGCGACGACGGTCCAGCTCAAGCTGATCGGCAGCGCCCGTGGCGCGTCGGTGCAGTCGGAGGCCCTCCCCACGATCTTCCAATGACCGAACCGACGACAGAGACCATGACCTACGAGCCCTGTGACCAGTGCGAGGCGCCGCTCGACGAGCAGCAGCGCTACTGCGTGGTATGCGGCGCCAGTCGCCGCCACGCCACCGACCCGCTCGCCCGCTACCTGGCGGCCGACCGCCGACCGCAACCCGCGGTCGTCGCGCCGCCCGCAGCATCCCGCGCGGACGGCCGCTGGACCGCGGCGGCGCTGGCGCTGCTGCCTGTCGCGGCGGCGATCGGCGTGCTCGTCGGCCGCGGCGGCGCCGGCGGCGAGTCCGACGTCGTGGCCGCGTTGCGCGCCCAGAAGGCGCCGATCGTCCAGGTCGGCGGCGGCGGCGCGACGGGCACCCCGGGCACGGCGGCCATCGCAGCGATTTCAAGCGACTTCTCGCTGTCCAAGGGCTTCGTGGTCAAGCTGCGCACGCTCCCGAAGGCAGGTACGGATGCCGCGTCGGTGGCGGCGGCCAAGCGCGCGGCGCGCGTTAAGGGTGCGACGGCGGTCGGGATCATCGATCCGGCCGACTTCACGCTCAAGCCGACCGCGGGCGCCGGTTACCTGCTCTATTCGGGCGAGTTCAAGACGAGGGCCGCCGCGGACAAGGCGCTCGCCAAGCTCAAGAAGGCGTTCCCGTCCGCCGCCGTCATCGCCGTCGCCAAGACGACGGCGTCCGCGACCAGCTCCGCGGCCGTGGCCCTCCAGGAGCACCCGACGACCAAGCAGAAGTCCGACGGGGCGAAGGTCGTCCAGGAGATCCAGCGCCGCAAGGGCAAGAGCTACATCGACCAGCAGCGCAATCTGCCCGACACGATCGTGGTGCCATGAGCGCCGATCCCGATCTCAGCGCGCGGCGCGATCGCCTGGTTGAGCGTTTCGTCGTGATGCAGGCGCAGCTCGGCGGCCTGTACTACGAGATGGCGATCCGCGACCACGTCCGCGACGACGTCCTCGCCCGCAAGGCGGCGGAGCTGCAACGCGTCGACCTCGAGCTCGCGCAGGTCGAGCGCGCGCTGCGCGGCGAGGACGCGGCGGGTGCATGCCCGAGCTGCGCCGCGCCCTACAGCCGCGCCGACGCCTTCTGCTCCCAGTGCGGCCATCTGCTGCGCGGCCCCGGTGAGGCCGTCCCGGCGTGACCCGCACGCAACTTCGCCTGACGGCCGGGCTCTCGATGATCGCCACCGCGCTGGTC
>JAWVFZ010000140.1:0-6254 GCA_033855555.1 Solirubrobacteraceae bacterium | reverse complement strand
ACGCGGCCGTTCGGTGGCGCGGCCGAGGCCGATCACATCCAGCTCGCGTAAGAAGGGCACCGTGAGGTGCCCAACCTCCGTTATGCCTGGCGCGCCGGGGGTAACGGTGGGGCATGGACCTAGCTCTCTTCGTACTGCGCGCCGTCGTCGGCCTCCTGATGATGGGCCACGGATCGCAAAAGCTCTTTGGATCGTTCGGCGGACACGGCCTAGCGGGCACGGGGCAGTTCTTCGAGGGCTTGGGCCTGCGGCCCGGACGCAGGAACGCGACTGCCGCGGGGGTGGGCGAGTTCGGCGGCGGTCTCCTGCTGCTGCTCGGTCTGCTCACGCCGCTCGGCGCGGCAGCGCTCATCGGCGTGATGGTGGTCGCGATCCTCACGGTCCACGCTCCCAAGGGCCCCTGGGTCACTGAGGGCGGCTACGAGTACAACGCCTTGATCATGGCTGTCGCCTTCGCGCTGGCCGGCGCCGGCCCCGGCGCCTGGTCGCTCGACAACGCGTTCGGGCTCGACCTGGCGGGGACGGGATGGGCGCTCGGCGCGCTGGGCGCCGGCGTCCTCGGCGGCATCGCCGCTCTCCTGGCTGCACGAGGCGCCGGGCGGCCGGACGCGGCTGCGACGCCGGGCGATCCCGCCAGCCCGACGCCAGCCGCCGCGGCAGATCCGCGCTTCAACCGCGACCCCGCGCACGAGCCGGTCAGCGAACGCGAAACGCGATGATTTTGCGGGCGCTCCGGCTGCCGAGAGCGTCCGTGGCAACGAGCGTCGCGCGGTAGTGCGCGCGGCGCAGCGGACGGTTCTTGATGAGCCCGCTGAACGCGACCCGTGCGGCGCCCGCAGGCAGATGGCGCGAGATTGCCCCGGCGGCAACGGTCTTCGTGCAGCGGCTGTTGCTGCATCGCCGCAGCGTCACCTTCAGGGTCGCGGGCGCCGAGAGCGTGACGCGCAGCGTCGATCCGCCCTTGCCGTGCTGGCGGGGCGTGAACGAGGCGGGGCGGAAGCTGACCTTCGAGAGGGCGGGCGGCCTGGCCGCGGCGGGCGGAGCCGGCGCCGCCGGCAGCGCTGGGACCGTGACGACGCCGCTCTGCGTGGACGTGTTGTTCGCGCCGTCGCGCGCGGTGACGGTCACCGTGAACGCGCCGGGCGCGGTGTAGGCATGCGTGGGCGCGGCGGCGTCGCTGGAGGCGCCGTCGCCGAAGTCCCAGTGCAGCGCCGGGGTCGCGCCCTGGTCATCGGTTGCGGACGCCGCGAAAACCAACGGCCCACCGACGGCGCCCGCGGCCGGGATCGTGACGCCGTCGAGCACCGGAGCGACGCCGTCGTAGGCCGCCAAGAAGACGCCCTGCTCTCCGCCGCCGCCGTCATTGCCCTCCCAGGCAAGCACACCGGTGCCGGCCGGGCCCAGGGCGGTTGCGAGCGCGCGGACCTTGCTCGCGCCGCCAGCCACCGTCGCGATGGGTGCGAGGTCGGCGCCGGCCGGACCGGCGGCGGCGGCGATCGTGGTGGCCGCGTCGTCGTGCAACCACACCGCCAGCACGTCCCCTCCGGTGCCGCTGACCGCGGACCCCTGGTCGCCCTCGAGCTGAGTGCGCGCAGCGCCGAGCGTGACCGGCGGACCGAAGGCGAGCCCCGCGCCGGGCGCGGCGGTTGCCGCTTGCAGCTCGGAGCCGACCCGCCAGAGCGCGTGCAGCGCCCCGGCGCCGTCCGCCACGAGGTCGGTCACCTGCTGGCTCGTGCCCGGTAGCGCCTGCGACGTGCCATCGGCGAACGGGGCACGAGCGACGCGCGCCACGTGGTCGAGGAGATCGGTGTAGAGCGCGGTCGTGCCGTCCGGCGTGCCGGCGAGCCGGAGGTCGTGCGGGTAGTCGCTGCTGGAGACCGTCTGCTCCGGCGCGGGAGGTCCTACCGCAGGGGCGAAGATGGCCCCGGCGAACAAGAAGGTGCTGATGCCGATCACGCGTGAGCCCGACGGGTCCACGACGAGGTCGTCGAGAAAGCGGGTGGTCGTCGCGGGGGTGAGCGTCGGCGGCGAGGCGGGGAACGCTCCGTCCGCGGGACGCACGGAGCTGCGCACGACGGCATTGTTCGACGCGTTCGTGGCCTGCCATGCGGCGACGAGGTTCCCCGCTGCGTCGTAGGCGGCCCGGACCGCCGGCGACGAGGATCCCAGCGCGGCATCGACGATGGCCGTGGTGCCGAACACCTGCGAGCCGGCAGGCCGGATCTGGACGTCGAGCTCGCTATCGCGCCGGTACAGGAGCGCGAGCTCGCCGTTCGCCGAGACGGCCAGCCAAGGATCGCGCGCCGCGCCGTCGGGCGACACCTTCAGCGGCTGGCTCCAGGTCCCGCCGCGCGGCCGCTGGACGACATAGACGTGCGGGCCGCCGACCTCGACCCGGGTGTAGGCGACCACGGCCTCGCCGCTTGCCGTGACCGCCACTGCGGGGACCTCGGGCGACGAGGTCCCGAGGAGCGCCACAGGCGCGGGCGTCACGTCCACGAACCCGGCGGCAACGGCGCTCGCCGGGGCGATCAGGCACAGGGCGGCGACGGTGACGGCGAGGGTGGGTGCGCGCATGAGCCCGAAGCTAGGCGCCGGCGCACGCGCTGTCAGTGTCGATCCGGTCTCAGATCGCGCTCAGCAGCCGGTGCAGGTCCGCCTCGTCGTTCCACGCGCCGACCGAGGCGCGTATGAACGTCGTGCCTGGCAGGTTGCGGACGATCAGACCCTGCTCGCTGAGGCGGGCGGGCAGCGTCTCGGCCTCGGGCGCGTGCCAGCTGACCAACGTGGTGTCGCCGCGGGGGGCGACGATGAAGCCGCGCTCGCCGAGCGCCGTGGCCAATCCCGACGCGAGGCCCGTCGCGCGTGCGTAGACCTGTGACCACTCGAATCCGTCGAGCACGTCGTGGGCGGCGATCGCCGCCGACCACGTCTCCAGCGAGACCGCCGGGGTGTCGTGGGCGCGCGCATCCGGCCACGGCGCGGTATCGAGGCCGCGGGCCGGCTCTGCGAGGTTCCCGTAGCTGGGCGCGGCCGGCGCCAGCCGTTCTTGCCAGGCGGGGGAGACCCAGAGCATTCCGGTCCCTACGGGTCCGCACATCCACTTCTGTCCTGAGCCCGCGTAGAACGCGCAGCCCAGCCTCTCGACGTCGACGTCGATGGCGCCGACGCCCTGCGCGCCGTCCAGCAGGACCGGGACGTCCAGGCCGCGCAGCTCGGGCGCCATCGCCCCGGTGGTCCAGTCCACGTGCGAGCACGCCACCAGCCGCGTCTGCGGACCGACGGCGTCGCGCACGTCGGCCAGCGGCACCGCGCGGATCTCCACGCCGCGCGCGCGGGCGGCGATCAGCGGCCCATAGAGCCCGGGGTGCTCGGTGGTGGCGGTGACGATCTCGTCGCCCTTGCCGAGTCCGAGCGCCGTCAGCGTGCGCGCGATCCCTTCGGACGTGGACGTGGTCAGGGCCACATCCTGGGTCCGGGCGCGCAACCGCGCGGCGTACGCGACCCGAACGTGTTCGCGGGTGGTGAGAAGCGACTCGTAGTACGCGGTGGTGCGACCGCCGTCGGCTGCGGCACGGTTGACCGCGGACGCGGCCTCGACCGCGGCTTCCGGCAGCGGCCCGCAGGTCCCCGCGTTCAGGTACGTGGTCGCGCGCAGGACCGGGAACTGCGCGCGGAGCGCCGCGGCGTCCATACCCAGGAGCGTATTACCGCCCGCAGACCGGCCACTGACCGGCGCCTGATGTGGCGTAGAGCTTGGCGGCGAGGCGGTCCTGCACGTACTCCGGGGCAACAGCCGGATCGCCGCTGCCGCCCATGGCGGCCCAGGTCTCGCGCGTGAACTGGTATTTGCCGCGGAATGCGCCGCCGCCGCCGATGGCGCTCGGGTTGCCGCCGGACTCACATGCGGCGATTGCCTGCAGGGTTGCGGAGGCAGCTGGAGCAGCCGCCGCCCGGCGCAGGTCGCGCCGCTCGCGCACGAGGCGCACCTGGAGCTTGCGGAGCGCCACGGTGCCCATGCGCTCCAAGGCGCGCCGGGAGGGCGCGTGGCTGCCGAGATGACGGACGGACTTCGCCAGGCGCGCGTCGCGGAGTACGAGGGTCTCGTGGGCCGCGTGGCGCATGTGGGCGCCGACGGTCCTGCCGCCCAATGTCGGGTTCAGCCCCGCAGGGAGGGCCGCCGGGGCGACGGCAGCGACGGCGGCCGCTGATGTCCCGATCGTGCCGGCCAGCGCGGCCGTGGTGATGGTCGTCGGTGACTTCATGGTCTCGATCACGTCCTTGGGCACCCACGCATGCAGCGGCGGGTAGGTCGGGTTCAAGAGGACGCGGGGCCGGAGCGGGGACACGGCTTCACGGCACGGCGGGGCAAAGCCCTCACACGTCCTGACCGTATTCTAGCAGAACGCGTGTTCGCATCGGCCTGTGGAAGCATCGCCGCCTTGGACGACACGGTGCCGATCGATGCAGGGGCGCGACGCCTCGACGCCTACGACGAGCACGGCGTGGCCGAGCTGCGCGAGCTCGCCGCACCGCTGCGGTCCCTGAGCGTGCTGTTCGTCACCGCGGCGCCGTTCACGCCCGCCGCGGTCGACGAGCTGCGCGGCGTCGTCCCGATCCTTGCGGGCCTGGGAATCGACGCACGCTGGCGTGCCCTGACCGACGGCGTCGCCGGGGGCCGCGCAGTCGGTGATGCGCTGCGCGGCGGCGAGGCGGCTGACGAGGATTCCCAGGCGGTCGCCGCGTGGCGCGCCCAGCGCGTGGACCACGACGCCGACGTCGTCGTGGCCTGCGGGCCGGAGGCGCTTCCGGCTCTGCAGGGGAACGGACGCCGCATCTTCAGGGTCCATGGGCGGGTGGGCGACGGGCCGGCCTGGGAGCTCGCCGCGGGCGCGATGGTGATCGCGGAGGACAAGGCGCTCGTCGACCACGGCGCGCTGGTGCTGGCGCCGGGGGTCGACCCGCAGTCGCCGCGCCACCTCGAGCTCCCGCTGCGCAACATCGGCCACCTGGCCCGCAGCGCCGGCCTTGGCCTCGAGCACCCGCTCGCGGTCGCGGTGTTCGACCTCGACGCCGACGCCTTCCCCGAGGACGCAGTCGACGTCTGGCAAGCCGCTCGCAAGCGCGGCGCCGGCGACCTGCAGCTCGCGTTGTGCGCCCGCGTCCAGCACGCCGACGAGCGCGCCTGGCACGCGCTCGGCGAGCTGAACGGCTACGCCAATGGGTACGAGGGCGTCCACGTGGTCGCTGACGTGGCCGGCCATGGCGACGGCGTCGTCAACGCCATCCAGCGACTCGCGCGCGCGGCGATCGCGGTCGACCAGGGGTTCGGGCTCCCGGTCGCCGAGGCGCTGCTGAAGGGGACGCCCGTCGTCGCGCCGCCGATGCCCGCGACGCGCGCCCTCCTCGGCCGCGGCGTCACGGCGGCGGCCGAGCGCGGCCAGCGGCTGCGGGCGCTGGTCGAGGATCCCGGGCTCGCAGCCGAGCAGGGCCGCGAAGGCGCCGAGCGGGTGCGCTCGGGGTTACTCGTGACCAGGGTCGTTCGCGACCTGCTTGGATTGCTCGCGTGACGGTCTATCTCCCTGACGGCACGCCGCTCGAGCTCGAGCAGGGCGCAACCGGCGCCGACGCCGCGGCGGGAATCGGCCCTGGCCTGGCCAAGGCGGCGCTTGCGATCAAGGTCGACGACGGCCCGGTTCAGGACCTTGCGACGCCGCTGCACGAGGGCGCGCGCATCGCGATCGTCACCGAGCGCGACGCCGACGCGCTGGGGCTCATCCGCCACGACGCCGCGCACGTCCTCGCAACCGCCGTGATGGAGCTCTATCCCGGCGTGAAGATCTCGATCGGGCCGCCGATCGACGACGGCTTCTACTACGACTTCGACTTCCCCGACGGCGTCACGGTCTCCGACGCCGACTTCGAGCGCATCGAGGAGCGCATGCGCGAGCACATCAAGGCCGACGAGCCGTTCGTGCGCAGCGAGACGAGTGCCGCCGATGCGATCGAGCGCTTCCGCGCCGAGGGCCAGGACTACAAGGTCGAGCTGATCGAGGACCTGGTCCGCGACCAGGACGTGGACACCGTCTCCTTCTACGAGAACGGCCCGTTCTCCGACCTGTGCCGCGGTCCGCACGCGCCCAGCACGGGCCGCATCGGCGCGGTGAAGCTGCAGTCGGTCGCCGGCGCCTATTGGCGTGGCGACGCGAACCGGCCGATGCTCACGCGCGTCTACGGGACGGCGTTCTTCAAGA
>JAWVFZ010000139.1:0-17160 GCA_033855555.1 Solirubrobacteraceae bacterium | reverse complement strand
AGGGTGCGTCCGGACTAGTCGGGCCGCGGTCGGCCGTCGGGCCCCGCGCTCACAGGACGATCTCTCGCCAGGACGGTCTGCCCTCAGCGATGGCACTCGGCGCGCGTCGATTTGGGAACTTCGGCCTACTTCTCACGTTGTACGCGAGAAGTAGGCCTGAGTTGCCGATTGAGCGCCGCGGGCGTGCCGGACTCCTTCCCTCAATGCCAGCAGTCAACGCCGGGCCCGGCAAGGCAAATCGCGCTGCGCGCCACTGACGCAACTCGGCCTAAGGGCTACTCCCCGGGAGGGGAGACTCCTCTACGCGACGCCCGCGGGGCCGTTCGCGCCCGGGTTCACCTGCGTCGCGCCGCTGAGATAGGCGCGCTCGACCTCGTCGATCCGCTGCCGAGCCTCGTCGCCCGAGAGGTCGAGCTCGATGTGGCCGCGGCGCAGGACGATCGCCCGGTCGGCGTACTTGAGGGCCTTGTGGGCGTGCTGTTCGACCATCACCACGCCGGTGCCCTGCTGGTCGGCAGCCTCCCGCACCGCCTTCAGCAGCCGGTCGACGACGAGCGGGGCCAGCCCGAGCGACAGCTCGTCGGCGAGCAGGATCCGCGGCTTGCGCCCCAGTGCGCGGGCGAGCGTCAGCATCTGCTGCTCGCCGCCGGACAGCAGCCCGCCGCGCACGCTCATGCGCTTGCCCAGCTCGGGGAACAGGGCCGTCGCGTCGGCCGGGTCGACGCCGCCCACGCGCAGGTTGTCGCGCAGGCTCATGCCCTTGAAGACCGAGCGCTCCTCGGTGACATACGACATCCCGCGGCGCGCACGGCGGTGCAGCGGCTCCTTCGTGACGCGCCCGTCGATCTCGATCTCGCCGGCGAGCAGCGGCAACTCGCCGCTGAGCGTGAGCATGGTCGTGGTCTTGCCGGCGCCGTTGGGGCCGAGCAGGCAGACGATCTCGCCCGGCTGGACCTCGAAGGACAGGTCGTGCACGACCGGCTGCCCGGCATAGCCGGTGCTCATCCCGCGAACGGCGATCACCGGTGCCATGTCACTCGCCCTCCTGGCTCGAGACGCCGGCTTGGCGCGGCAGTCGTTCTTCTCCGGTCAGCTCGTCCTCCTGCTGGCCGAGGTACGCGGCGATCACCATGGGATCGTTGCGGACCTCCGCGGGGGACCCCGCGGCGATCTTGCGCCCGAAGTCCAGGACGACGAGCTCGTCGCAGACCGACATGACGAAGTTCATGTCGTGCTCGATCAGCAGCACGCCGATCCCCCACTCGTCGGCGAGCCGGCGGACGAGGCTGGCGAGCTCGGCGCTCTCGATGTCACCGAGGCCCGCGGCGGGCTCGTCGAGCAGCAGGATGCTCGGCTGGGTGGCGACCGCGCGCGCGATGGCCAGCAGGCGCCGGCGCCCGTAGGGCAGGTCCTCGGTCTGCCGGTCGAGGTCGTCCTCGAGACGGAACTCGCGGATTGCGCCGATCACCTCCGAGGGCAGCTCGGGGTTCACCGGGTAGACGAGGTCGCGCACGTAGGACAGGAGGTCGCGGGGATCGCTTGCGGCCCGCAGGTTGTCGAGCACGGTCGAGTCCTCGAAGAGCTCGAGCGACTGGAACGAGCGACCGATGCCCGCCCGCGCCCGCTTGACCGGCGACCACGAGTGGATCTCGCGGCCGTCGAGGAGGATCGCGCCGCCGGCGCTCTTTGCGAAGCCGGTCACCGCGTCGATCAGCGTGGTCTTGCCGGCCCCGTTGGGCCCGATGAGCCCGACGACCTGGCCCGGCCCGACGCTGAGCGAGACCGAGTCCACGGCGGTCGTGCCGCCGTAGCGCACCGTCACGTCACGGACCTCGAGCGTGCGCGGCGTGACCGTCTCCGCGCGTTCGGCGGTCTCGGGCAGCTTCCACGCGGCACGCTTGCGCGGGCGCAGGAACGGCAGAGCGCCCGCGAGCTTGCTGCGCAGGAACGCCAGTTGCGCGATCGACTCCCGGGCGATCCCGTTCTGGTTGGCGAGCACCAGCAGGATCAGCGAGACCCCGCCGATCAGCGGGATGTACTTCGACACGCCGGTCCCGAGCTCGTCGAGGATCCGGCCGTCGATCGCGCCGGGGGCGAGCTGCGCGCCGAGGATCGGGCCCGCGAGGTAGCCGATCCCGCCGATCATCGCGAAGCCGACGGAGGTGATCGACGTGAAGTTGTCAAACACGTTGTAGGTGATCGACGTGCTGCGGAACGCGAGCAGGATGCCGCCGAGCGCCGCGATCGCCGCCGAGACCCCGAACGCGTAGAGCTTCGCCCCTGGGACGCTGATGCCCAGCGCCGCCGCCGCGCGCTCGTTCGTGCGCACCGCGATCAGCCGGCGCCCGGAGCGACCGCGCCTGATGTTGGCCACCGCGAGCGACGCCAGCACCAGGCAGATCAGCGCGAAGATCCCGTAGCGCGTCGGGTGGGGGTTGGCGTCGATGTTCAGGCCGAACAGCGATGGCGATTTGATCTGCGTGCCGGCGATGCCGCCGGTGTAGTCCTGGTTGTCGAAGAGGATCAGCTGGACCGCCGTGCCGAGGCCCAGCGTGACGACCGCGAGGTTGATGCCTCGCGTGCGCACCGCGGGCAGCGCGAACAGGACCCCGATCGGGATCGTCGCCGCGACGCCGATGATCAGGCCCAGCCAGAACGGCAGGCCCTGGGACGAGCAGAGGCGGCCCGCGACCCACGCCCCGACGCCGGCGATCGCGTACTGCGCGAGCGAGAGCTGGCCCGCGTAGCCGGTGAGCACGACGATCGAGAGCAGCACGAGCGCCACGCAGAACGTGACCGTGAACGCATCGATCCAGAGCGGCGAGGTCGTCGAGACGAGGAAGACCGCGACCGCGACCGCGAAGGCGGCGCCGCCCCAGTTGATGCGGCCGGTTCCGACGGACGGGAGCCGCTGGAGGAGGTAGTCGCGCAGCGGGAGCGCCTGGCCACGCACGACGAGCCAGAGGACGATGACGATGAAGGGGACCGCCTGCCCCCATCCGGGAGTCGTGACGTAGCGGTTGATCTCGGTCTGGCCGATGCCGATCAGCAGACCCGCGACGAACGCGATCGGGAAGGAGCGGAACCCTGCGACGAGCGCCGCCGCAGTCGCGGCGATGAGCAGGTTCGTGAGCACCTGCGGCTGCAGCGTCACGATCGGGACGATCAGGATGGCCGCGGCGCCGGCGAGGCCGCAGCCGAGCGCCCAGTTTGCCGTCGCGATGAGGTCCGGCGACCAGCCCAGCGACGACGCGGCGCGCTCGTTCTCGGCGACGGCCGAGGTGCCGAGCCCGAAGCGGGTGTAGCGGTACAGCAGCCAGAGCACGACCGTCATCGCCAGCGCGATGCCCAGCAGGATCAGGCGGTCGACCGAGATCACGATCGTCCCGTGGATTTTCCAGACGTCCGTCGGGAGCTTGCTCGGGACGAACTTCGGCGTCGCCTGATAGCGCAGGACCGCGATGGACTGCAGCGTGATGAGGACGCCGAGCGTGGCGATCACGCGGACCAGCGGCGCGGCCGAGCGCAGCGGCCGCATGATCAGCAGGTGCGTGACGGCGCCGATCGCGGCGGCGAACAGCACGCCCGCCACGAGTGCGGGAAGGAAGGCCCATCCGTGGTTCGTGGTCAGCTCCCACCAGAGGTAGGCCGCCGCCATGCCGATGGCACCCAGCGCGAAGTTCAGGACACCCGAGCCGCGGTAGATGACGATGAGCCCCTGCGACGCGAGTGCGTACAGCGCCCCGACGCCGAAGCCCAACAACGCGAACCGGATGACCTCTTGCACTTCTCAGACTCCCTTCTTCTGCTTACGGCTCGGCTCCGGGCGCAGGCGCCCGGAGCCGAGACCAATCGATCAGCCGCAGCTCTGCGGGTTCTTTCCGCCGGCGGCCTGCGACACGTCCTCGAACGTCGTGGTGAGCGGCTTCAGCTTGCCGTTGTCGAGCTTGCTGAAGATGACGCAACGATCCACGAGCCGGTCGAAGCCCTTCGGGCCGCCGTCCTTGTTCCATGTCTTCGCGAAGTCCTCCGGCGGCAACATGCCGGGGAGGTTGATCTTCGCCGTCTTGGCGGCGGCGAGGAACGACGTGTTGGTGACCGGGCCGCTCATGCCTTCGACGACCTGCTTGAAGCCCTCGTAGGCCGCCCAGGTACCCATGCCGCCCAGCGAGTTGTAGTCCTGCGCGGGATCGGCCTTGTACTGCGAGATCGCCGCGCGGAAGTTCTTCCACTGGGGCAGCGAGATGTCCGGGTACATGCCCGCGACCACGTCACCGTTGGTGACCTGCTCGAAGCCCTTCGCGACCTTGTCGTTGAGGTTGCCCTGCGGGCCGTACATGCGCGCCTTCGAACCGGACTGGGCGAAAGCGGGCATCCAGGCGATGTAGGGCGTCTCGGAGACGATCATCACCAGGCAGTCGACCCCGCCCCCGGTCGCCTCTGCGACCTGCGGGCTGTAGTCGCGTGCCGTGGCCGGCAGCGTGATGTACTTGCCGATCGGGAGGCCGTAGGACTTCGCGGCGTTCTGCATGATCGGCTTGAACGCCTCGGCGCCCTGGATGATCACGCCGTTGGTCTTCTTGCAGCCGTCCTGCTTGGCGCGCTTGATGAGGCCCACCGAGTACAGCGGCTGGTTGCCCATCGGGAACGAATCGGGGCTCGTGAGCTCCGCAGCCGAGATCGCGCAACACATGCCCCAGTAGGCGGTGTTGCCGGACGCCAGCGTCGGCACGATCGCGTCGCCGGTGAAGCTGAAGCTCCCGACAACGGCGACTGCCTTGTCGGCGACCGCCTTGCGTGCGCACGCCGTCGCGTCCGTCGGGGTGCCCTTCGCGTCACAGAACTTGGCCTCGAGAGGCCGTCCCTTGATGCCGCCGTGGGCGTTGACCCAATCGGCGTAGATACGCGAGGTCTCCTGGATGTTCTTGTACTGCGGGCCCTGTGTGTTCACGTCGGCGAACGTGTACGTGACGATCGGCGCCCCCTTGGGCGCATTGGCGGCCTGGGCCGACCCGGTCGACGACGACGTGCTGGACGACTTGTTGTTGCTGCTCCCGCATGCGGTGAGCACCAGCACGCTGGCGACGATCGCAAGCACCGGCACCAGCTGCAAGAGCCTCCGGCGCCGGGCCGGAACTCGGCGAGCATCATCCGTCATGGGTGTACTTCCTCCTCATCGATCAGGTGGCACCTGGATTCGCGGCAAGCGTAGGTTCGGTGGGCCGCCCGCGGACCGAGTTTGCGCCGTCGTGGTTGGAGAAACTGCAACCGGAGGTCGCCCCCGGTCACGTCAACCGGTGGACGCGGTACTCCACGACCGGGCCGGGATGCAGCCTGCCCTCAGCCACGAACAGCGTGCGGTTGACCCAGGCGTAGCGCTCGTCGCCGGTCTCGAGGCGGGGAGCGGTGCGGAAGTAGTGATCGGCGTACTCGCTCGCGCGCTCGCCGGCGTTGGCGGCCAGCGCGGCGTCCGTGTACTCGATGACGCCGAAGTACTGCACGTACAGGTGGGCGCCATCGTCCGTGTGGATCGTCAGCCGCACGTCGACACGGCCCCACCCGTCGGGTCCGATCAGCACCCAGTCGGCTCCGCCCGTGCCGACGCGTCCGCGGATGCGCTCGCCGGTGACCTCTCCGCCGACGACCTCGCGGATCCGCCGCGTGCCGTACGGACCCGCCCCGACCGGCACGGCCTCGGCGAGCTGAGCCGTGTAGGTGAACTCGTGCACCAGTTCCATTCGCTCTCCTTTGTGGGGTCGCAGAGCTTGAGCGAGTCGGCCGGGCGCGCGACGGCGATCCGCGCCAAGGCTGTGGAAACCACCGATCCCCGCCGGAGTCCCGCTCGCGCCCTGCGGCCGGGACGGCATGCTGTGGTCATGGCCGAACCGGCGCTGGCGACCGACCTCTACCGGCTGGTCGCCCTCGTCCGGGCTGTCGAGCTGCGGCTTCAGCAGCACATCACCGAACATGGCTTCGGGGGCTTCTGGCATCCGGGGATCGGCCAGGAGGGCGTCCAGGTCGGGGCGGCGACGGCGCTGCGGCCCGACGACTACCTGTTCTACGCGCACCGCGGGCTCGGCTACGCGGTCGCCAAGGGCATGGAGCTCACCGCAATCCTGGGCGACCTCTTCGGCCGCGTCACAGGAAGCACCGGTGGCAAGGGCGGCGGGACGGCGCACTTCGTCGACCCGTCGATCGGAGTCCTCGGTCAGGGCGGCACACTGGGATCGAACTTCACCCTCGGCGCGGGGGCCGCGATCTCGGCCCGCATGCTGGGCACCGACCAAGTCGTCGCCGTCTTCTTCGGCGATGGCGCCGCCGCCCGGGGCACGTTCCACGAGGCGGCACTTCAGGCGTCGGTCTGGAAGCTGCCCGTCGTGTGGATCTGCGAGAACAACGGCTGGGCGCTGTCGGCTCCGATCACCGAGCAGAGCCCGACGGAGAACATCGCCGATCGGGCGGTCGCATATGGCGTCCCCGGGGTGGTCGTCGACGGCCAGGACGCGCTGGCGGTGCACGCGGCGACCGCCGAAGCGATCGAGCGGGCGCGCGCGGGCGGTGGCCCGACGCTCATCGAGGCCAAGACGCTGCGGATCCGCGGCCACTACGAGGGCGATCGCCAGCAGTACCGGACGGACCTCACCGATGGCGTGGAGATCCCCCGCGACCCGATCGACCTGCTGCGCCGGGTCGTCCCGGCCGACGTCGCCGACGAGCTCGACGACCGCGCTCGCGCCGAGGTCGAGGAGGCCTTCGAGGCGACGCTCGCGGCGCCGCGGGCGGATGCGGGCATCGTGTTCGAGGACGTGTGGGCATGAGCGCACCGACGCGCGCCGAGCAGGACGCCGCCACGGAGGTCATCGGCTACGCGTGGGCGATCAACCACGCGCTGGCCGAGGAGATGCGCCGCGACGATCGCGTCTGGATGATGGGTCAGGACGTCGGGCGCATGGGCGGCGTCTTCGGCGTGACCCGCGGCCTCCTCGACGAGTTCGGGTCCGACCGCGTGCGCGACACGACGATCAACGAGACGTTCATCGTGGGTGGCGCCGCCGGCGCGGCCATGACGGGGACGATCCCGGTGGTCGAGCTGCAGTTCGCGGACTTCCTGCTCATCGCCGGCGACGAGATCTTCCACAAGCTCGCCAAGTGGCGCTACGTCCACGGCGGAAACCTGACGCTGCCGGTGGTCGTGCGGCTGCCGACGGGCGTGCTCGGCGGCGCGGGGGCCGAGCACTCGGCCAGCCTCGAGGCGATGGCGATGCACACGCCGGGGCTCAAGGTGGCGCTCCCCGCCACACCCTCGGACGCCAAGGGTCTCCTGAAGGCGGCGATCCGCGACCCCAACCCGGTGCTCTTCTTCGAGCACAAGGGGCTGTACCGCACGAAGGGGCCGGTCCCCGTGAGCGACGAGCACGTCGTGCCGTTCGGCCAGGCCGCGGTGCGGCGCACGGGCGACGCGCTGACGATCGTGGCAACCGGGCTCATGGTCGGGCGCTCGCTGGAGGCCGCGGAGCGCCTGGCCGCAGACGGCATCGAGGCCGAGGTCATCGACCCGCGCACGCTCGTGCCGCTCGACATGGACACGATCGTCGCGTCGGTCGAGCGCACCGCGCGCGCCCTGGTCGTCCACGAGGCGGTCAGGACGGCGGGCGCGGGAGCAGAGATCGCGGCCCAGATCCAGGAGCGCGCGTTCTTCAGCCTCGACGCCCCCGTGTGGCGGCTCGGCGCGATCGACACGCCGCTGCCCCAGGACCCCGAGCTCGAGCAGCTGTGCATCCCGAGCGCCGCCGAGATCGAGGCGGCGGCACGCGAGCTTGTTCGGATCTAGGGGCGTTCAGCTCCGGCGCGCGCGGAGCGGCGAGAGGCTCGGCAGGCTGGGGTCAAGTCTTTCATTGCCACATTTTGCCCTGCTTCGGGCGAGGAGCGGGGCGTTCAGTCCAGGCGCGTGCGGGGCGCGGCGCGCGGGCTGGTCATCGAGGAAAAAGGGGGCTGGCCGCGAGTTGGGCGACGCGACCGACGGATGTTGCGCTGAGCGAAACATCTCTCAGCGATGCCTCAAGCACGGGCCGCTTGTAACGAAACCCCCCGTCACCGTGGGTTTCGTCACTCATGCACCACGACCGGCCGGATCCAACCACGGCGACAGCGCCCCCTTCACTCAAGTCGTGCTGTAGCGCAGTTCAATCTGACGTTGCCCTCCGATTTGAAGGGCAACGTCGCAGTCACGCTTCCGGAGGCAGCCGGGCGTGCGCGGCAAACCCTCTCCCTCTCCCGCAAGCAACCAACGCCCAGCCAGCCCAGACGAAGCGCGCTGCGCGCCACCCACACCCCGGCTCCGCAAGCAACCGAGCAAATGTGGCAATGAAAGACTTGACCCCAAGCCCGCTTTGAGGGAAGACAGCCGGCAAGCGGCGGGGACCTGGGCCCTCTAGTGCGCGCTATCAACGAGTTCGAGGGCCCACGTCGGCGGACGAGCCGCGGCGACAGTGCTCCTTTCCCTCAATGCAAGCAACCCAACGCGGAGCGCCACCCGAGCAAACCGCGCTGCGCGCCACCCCACACCCCCACACCGCGTGCAAAGCGCCAACCGCGCCGCCCGTCCCGACATCCGTAGCCGCTCAGCTAGATCACCGCGCCGGGGACCAGCGACAGGTTGCGCTCCGCCCGGCCGATCGCCGCGTCCTGGTGGGGCTGGAGCTCGGTGTAGGCCATCGCGCGAAACGCCTCGATGAACGGGTCCTCGATCCGTGAGGTCACGCCGAGGAGCTCCTCGATCGCCGCGGCGCCGCAGAACGGCACGTACGCGGACGAGTAGCCGCCCTCGTGGATCATGGTCATCCGGCCGTCGCAGACCTCCGCGGCCAGGTCGACCATGGTGCGCGTCATCCGGCCGAAGCCGAGGCTGTCGACCATCATGATCGCCAGCGGGTCGAGCATGCTCGCATCGAAGCCGCAGGCGACGAGGATGATGTCGGGCCTGAACGCGCGGATCGCGGGTACGACGACCCGCTCGAGCGCGGCCTCGTAGGCGCCGTTGCCGGATCCGGGGGGAAGCGGGACGTTGATCGTCGTGCCCTCGCCGGCCCCGGTGCCGGTGTCTCCCACGGCGCCGGAGTCCGCCGGGTACAGGTTGTCCTGGTGCAGGGAGATCGCGAGGACGGCCGGATCCTCGTAGAACGCGTGCTCGGTGCCGTTGCCGTGGTGGACGTCCCAATCGACGATTGCCACGCGCTCGGCCCCGCGAGCCTCCCGTGCGTGCAGCGCGGCCAGGGCGGTGTTGCCGAAGATGCAGAAGCCGCGGCCGAGGTCGCGCTCTGCGTGGTGGCCGGGTGGGCGCACGAGCGCATAGGCGTTGTCCACGTCGCCGCGCAGGACGGCGTCGACCGCCTCGATGGCGCCACCCGCCGCGTACAGGGCGATCTCGTAGCCGCCCGCGCCGAAGGGGGCAAGCTCGCCCGCGTCGCCGCCGCCCGCCTCGCTGAGCGCCTGGATGCGGTCGACGTACTCCGGCGCGTGGAGCCGGAGGATCTCGTCCCTCGTCGCGGGGCGGGCGCGCAGCGCGGTCATCTGGTCCAGCAGGCCGGTCACGTCGAGGAGGTTGCGCAGGCGGCGCTTGGTCGCGGCGCTCTCGCCGTGCACCTCCGGTTCGACCAGCCCGCCCGCCGACAGGAAGCCCGATCCGGTGCCGGTGTCGTGCCACGCGTAGCGCTCGTCCCACAGAAAGCCGGTGCTCATCTGAGTCTCCTCGATCGGGGTTGCCGGCGACCCTAGGCGCGTCCCCGCCCGTTGCCACCACGTGACGACGAGGGCGCCGTGGAGAATCCACAGGCCAGCGCGAGGGCCGGGGGTTCCGGCGCCATCATGGGCGTGCGACCTTTGAGCCGATGACGACGCCCGGCAACGGCTCCGGCCGCCTCGACGACCGCGTCGCGCTGATCACGGGCGCCGCCTCGGGGATCGGACGCGCGATGGCGGTGGAGTTCGCGGCACGCGGCGCCCTGGTGGCCGCCTGCGACATTGCCGCCGAGGGCGTGGCGCAGACGTGCGCCGCCGCGGAGGAGGCCGGCGCCCCACAGACGATCGCGCTGACGGCCGACGTCGCCCGCGCGGCCGAGGTCGAGCACGCGGTCGCGGCGGCGCAGGATGCGCTCGGCCGCATCGACATCCTCTGCTCCAACGCCGGGATCCTCGACGGCTACGCGTCCGCGCTGGACACCGGCGAGGAGCTGTGGGACCGCGTCATGGACGTCAACCTGAAGGCGACGTGGCTGGTGTCGCGCGCGGTGCTCCCCGGGATGCGCGAACGCGGCTCGGGCGCGATCATCGTCACCGCCTCGGTCGCCGGGATGGTGGCGGGCGGCGGCGGGGTCGCGTACACGGCATCGAAGCACGGCGTCATAGGCCTGATGCGCCAGATCGCCTACGAGAACGCCGCCAAGGGCATCCGCGTCAACGCGATCTGCCCCGGCGTGATCCAGACCGGCATGACCCAGCCGCTGTTCGACGATCCGCAGTCCAAGGTCCACGAGTTCATCCCCGAGATCCCCAGCGCGACCTGGGGGCAGCCCGAGGAGATCGCGCGGCTGGCGGCGCTGATGGCGTCCGACGACGTGCCGTTCATGCACGGCGCCTGCGTCGTCGCCGACGGCGGCTGGACGATCAAGTAGCCAGGACGATGTCCCGCAGCGGCGCCTGGTCGGCGCGCGACAGCTCGGTGTCGATCCGGTAGCCGGTGACGGGGCACAGGTACTCGCGAAAGACCATCCTGTCGGCCATCTCGTGGGCGTAGTCGGGGACCGCGAACTCCGGCGCGATCTCGCGCGCCCGAACCTCGCGGACGAGCGTCTCGTCCTTGTAGTTGGCGGTCACCGCGCCGAGGTCGGCGCCGTTGCACCACCAGCGCCCGTCGACGACGTAGAGCAGCTCGCCGACGCGCTGGGCACCGGCCGGCGCGGTCACCTCGTCGCCCGGCTCGCGGCCGCCCAGCCGCGCGGCGCGCGCGGCACGGCGCGCGTCCTCGGTGGCCGCTGCGTCCACCGCGCCGTCGCGCAGGAGGACCGCGTAGACGCGCTCCGCCGTCGCCACGTCCAGCAGCCGCTCCTCGACATCGGCGCGGACCGCGTCGGGCTCGCGGCGCAGCGGGTCGCCGAAGCCGCCGGCCGTCGGGAACACGAACTCCCACACGTCGCCGTCGCCGACGGCGAACGGGGCGACCTTCGCCTCGACTGGCCGCAGCTCGCCCGGGAAGTCGGCAACCCGCCCAGGGATCTCGCCCGCGGCGAGGCGCTCCAGCACGTCGGTTCCGTGCTTGACGAGGAAGGGCGCCACCGTGCCGGGGTTGGACCCGAACGGCCCGACGCCCTTGGCGAACGAGTCGCCGAGCGCCAGCGCCACCTGCGAGGCGCCTGACCCGCTGGTGATCGCGCCCTCGACGAACCCCAGGCCGCCACGGTGGCGCCCCGCCCCGTCGGCGCCTGCGTCCAGCAGCTTTCGGTACAGGATCACGAGCGGGAACTGCGCCTCGATGTCCTCGACGTTGTTGGCGAGGCCCTCGGGGATCCAGAAATGGCCGCCGGCGTCGACGCCGTCGCGCTCCGGCATCCCGCCGAGCGCGCCCATCATCCCGTTGGTGTTGGGGAAGATCCAGGGCGTCCCCTCCTCATCGACGCCGCCGCAGATCGTGCAGTACCAGTGCGGGATGCACGGGCCGATGACCAGCTCGCGCGCCGCGTCGTCGCCGCACGAGAGCATCTTCGCGACCACGCACACGGCGAGGTGCAGCTGCGTCTCGGTCGTCGTGGCGCCCGACGGGCTGACCGCCGCCGGATACTCGGCGCAGTTCAGCAGTCCCGGCTCGGGCCGGAATTCGATGCGCCGGTAGACGCCGCCGTATGCGCCCGAGAGGTCGGACGTCATCGACTGGGTGATCGCGGCCAGCACCGCGCCGGAGAACGCCGCGTAGGTGACGTTGATCGAGCCCGCCTGCGGGTCGGTCCCGTGGTTGTCGACGATCAGCCGGTCGCCCTGCTTGCTGATGTTGATCTGGTACGTGTAGACGGCATCGTCGCCCGGGACCGCCGACTCGGCGTAGCCGCGCTGGCTCCACGTTCCGTCTGGGATCGAGGCCAGGCGCTCCACGAACAGCGCCTCGGCGGCGTCCATGGTGTTGCGCATGACGGCCTTGACGGTGTCCGCGCCGTAGCGCTCGGCGAGCGCGAGCACCTTGGACCGCGTCGCCTCGTTGCCCGCGATCGCCGCGCGCATGTCCATCTCCACCGCCCCCGGCAGGCGGCTCTGGCGGCCGAACAGCTCGAACACGTCGTCGCGGATCCGCCCGCCGTCGATCAGCTTGACCGGCGGCCAGCTCAGCGGCTCCTGGAACGTGTCGATCGCGTCGAGGCAGAACGACCCCGCCGTCGAGCCGCCCACGTCGGAGTAGTGCAGCGTGTTCGCGACCCAGCAGAACAGCTCGTCGCCGATGAACACCGGGCTCAGCAGCGCCGTATCCGGCTGGTGCGGCGCGCCGACGTAGGGGTCGTTGGACAGGAACATGTCGCCCGGGTTCACACCGATCGACGCGGCCCGCTTCTCGAGGATGTACTTGATCGACAGCGAGTGGCTGTTGGAGAAGTACTGGAGGTTCGGGCCGAGGAAGACGAGGTCGCCGACCTCCGTCAGCACGGACGTCTGGAAGTCGCGCGTGAGCATCGTGATCGGTGAGACGCACAGGCGCTGGAGCAGCGCCGAGTGCTCGAAGTTCGCCGCCAGCAGCGCGTAGCGCACGACCTCGTGGGTCACGGGGTCGACGTCCGCGGCCGTCGAGTCGTGCAGCGCGAGGTTCTCCGGGAGCGCGAGCGTCTTGCCGGGGATGTAGCTGCGCAGCCGTCCGTCCCAGAACCCGGGCTCGTGTGCGTCCGGCAGGACCGGCGCGTCTGTGTGGGTGTCGGTGATCGCCATGTCAGCTCCTCGCGAGGGTCAGGATCAGGTTTCCCACGCGGTCGCCTCGCAACCGGTGGCCGGCCGGCACGGCGACCGCCGTGTGCGGCAGCTCGACGATCGCCGGCCCGGCGATCGTCGCCCCGTCGGTGATCGCCGCGCCGTCGTGGATCGCGGTCGCCACCCAGCGCCCCTCCCCGGGCCAGAACACGTCGCGCTGTCTGTCGCTCGTCAGCTCGCCGCCCGGCCCGGCGCCGTCCTGCCCGAGCTGCGGCGCGAAGCCGAGCTCGACGCGGGCCGTCACGCGGATCGCGAAGACCTCGACGGCATGGAACACCGCGCGCGCGCCCTCGCCGTAGAGCCGCGCGTACTCGGCGTCGAAGCGCCGGGCGAGGTCCTGCGCCTCGGCCTCGCCGAGCTCGCCGCGCGGCAGCTCGAGCGGCAGCTCCTGAAGGAACTGCTCGGCGTAGCGCATCAGCGCGGTGCGCTCGAGCACGACCCGCTCGCGGTCGAAGCCCGCCGCCTCGAGGGCGTCGAGCGCGCGCGCTTCGACCTCGGCGACGACCGCGGCCAGGGCCGCGGGGTCAAACGGCGCCCGGACGCGGCACTCCTGCTCGAAGGTCCGTACGACATCGCTCGCCGCGATGCCGTACGCCGACAGCGTCGAGGCGCCGTTGCCGAGCGGGATGACGACCTCGCCGACGCCCAGCTCGCCCGCGAACGCGAAGGCGTGGACCGGCCCGGCGCCGCCGAACGCGTAGAGCACGAAGTCGCGCGGGTCCAGGCCCTGCTCGATCGTCTGCTGGCGGATCAGCGTCGCGGCGCTGAACGAGTTCACCTGGACGATGCCCGCGGCCGCCTCCTCGACCGACAGCCCGAGCGGCTCGGCGACGCGCTGCACCGCGCGCACGGCGGCGTCGCGATCGAGGCGCATCCGCCCGCCGAGGAACATGTCGGGGTCGATCAGGCCGAGCACCACGTCGGCGTCGGTCACGGTCGGCTCGGTGCCGGTGCCGTAGCACGCCGGCCCCGGATGCGAGCCCGCGGACTCCGGGCCGACACGGAGCCCGCCGGAGTGCGGATCCACGTGCGCGATCGAGCCGCCCCCGCACGCGATCGAGCGCAGGTCAAGGTGCGGCATCTGGAAGGTGTACTGGTCGAGGACCTCCTCGCCCGACAGCAGCGGGGCCCCGTCCACGACGAGCCCGACCTCGAACGAGGTCCCGCCCATGTCGGTCGCGATGACGTGGCTGTGGCCGCTCGCCGCGGCGATGAAGGCGGTGCCGGCCAGGCCGCCGGCCGGACCGGAGCCGATGGTGGTCAGCGGCCGCGCCTGCGCCACCGCCACCGGCACGACGCCGCCGTTGGCCTGCATGATGAACGGCGCCCGCGCCAGCCCGCGCTCGCCGACGGCACTCGCCAGCTCGTCGAGGTAGCGGCTGGACGCCGGGCCGACGTACGAGTTGAGGACGGTCGCGACGGTGCGCTCGTACTCGCCCTGGCGCGGAGACGTCTCGTGCGAGACCGAGACGAACATGCCCGGCGCCTCCTCCTCGACGATGTCGCGCAGGCGCCGCTCGTGGGCGGGGTTGCGGAACGACCACATGAGCGCGATCGCGATCGCCTCGACGTCGCCACGGGCGAGCAGGCCGCGGACCGCCTCGCGCGCCGCCTCGTCGTCCATCGGGGCGAGCGTGTCGCCGTTGGCGGTGACCCGCTCGGAGATCTGCACCGTGCGCCCGCGCGGCACGATCGGCACCGGCTTGGCGGTGCGATGCACGCTGTAGACCTGGTCGATCGCGATGCCTGCCGTGCGCCCCGCCCCGCGCATCATCAGCAGCGCATCGTGGTGGCCCTGGGTCGCGAGCAGGCCGACCTTGGCGCCCTTGCGCTCGACGACCAGGTTCGTACCGATCGTCGTGCCGTGCGACAGGCGGTCGGCCTGGGCGAGCAGCTCGCCGGTCGACACGCCGGCCTCCGCGGCGAGCAGGTCGAGGCCGACCAGGACGCCGTCCACCGGTGTCGTGCTGTGCGTCGACGGGGTCTTGGCATGCAGGACGCGCCCGCCGTCGTCGACCGCGACGCAGTCGGTGAACGTGCCGCCGATGTCGACGCCGACGTAATAGATGTTCGTGTCAGGCATAGGCCGAGGCCTCCCATGTCTCGAGGAGCTGCTTGATCCGCACGACGCAGCGCGTCGCGTACGCGCCGTCGATCACGCGGTGGTCGAAGGTGAGCGCCAGGCGCATGACCGGCCGGATGCCGATCGCCTCGGCCCCGCGGTCGTCGGTGACGACGATCGGGCGCCGCACGACCGCGGGCGTGCCGAGGATCCCGACCTGCGGCTGGTTGATGATCGCCATCGCGGAGATCCCGCCGACCGAGCCCGGGTTGGAGATCGTGAACGTCCCCGCGCGGACGTGGTCGGGCGTGAGGCCGCGCCCGCGGGCGAGCTCGGCGAGCTCGGCGATGGCCTCGCCGATCGCGGCCGCGGTCAGCCGGTCGCAGCGGCGGATGACCGGGACGATCAGGCCCTGCTCGGTGTCGACCGCGACGCCGAGGTTGACCTCGCGCCAGCGGATGAGGCGCTCACCGTCGAAGGTGGCGTTGAGGTCGGGAAACTCGGCGAGCGCCGCGCATGCCGCCCGGGCGATGAACGACAGCGCCGTGAGCCGGCGCTGGCCGGCCGCCACGCGCGGTGCGCTGAGCTCCGCGCGCGCCCGCTCGACGCCGCTCATGTCGACGTCGGCCTCGGTCGTCATGTGAGCCGCCGTCTGGCGCGAGCGGATCATGTGCTCGGCCATCAGGCTGCGCTGGCGCGACAGCGGCGCGATCTCGTGGGGAACGTCGTCATAGCCGCGCGGCAGGCCGGCTGGGGCGCCGCCCGCCGGCGCGGCCGCGGCGGACTCGACCGCGGCGAGCACGTCGGCCTTGCGGATGCGCCCGCGCATCCCCGATCCACGGACGACCGCGAGATCGACGCCGTGCTCGGCCGCGAGCCGCCGCGCGACGGGCGAGCTGACGGCGCCGCCGTTGCGGCCCACTGCGGGCACCACCGCCTGGGCCGCGGCCACCGGGTCGAAGCGCCCGGGCGCCGCCTCGGCCGGCGCGCGCTCCTCCGCCAGGGCGGGGGCCGGCGGAGCGGGGGGCGCGTCGCCGCTCACGGCCAGCTCGGCCAGCGGCTCGCCCACGGCGACGGTCTCGCCGACCGGCGCCACGATCCGGGCGAGCACGCCGTCGGCCGGCGCCAGCACCTCGGTGTCGACCTTGTCGGTGGAGATCTCACAGACGACCTCGTCGGCGCGCACCGCGTCGCCTTCGGCCTTGTGCCAGGTCAGGACCGTGCCCTCCTCGACGGAGACACCCATGTGCGGCATCGGGATCGGGACGGTCGCGTCGCTCATGCGGCTGCGAGGTCGACGAGCACCTTGACGTCCACCGGGCTTCGCGACATCTCCTCGAGCTCGCGCGGCAGGCGGTCCAGCGCGATCTGGCGGGAGATCAGCGGCTCGGGATCCAGCGTGCCCGCCGCGATCATCGCCGCGGCACGCGTGAGGTCGTGCGCGTAGCCCAGCGATCCGACGAGCGAGCGTTCGTAGAGGACCAGCTGGCGCGCGGGGTCGAGCGCCGGCGGGTGCTTCGGCAGGCCGACGAGGGCGATCCGCCCGCCGCGCACGGTCATGTCGGGCGCCGCCTCCAGCGCCGACGGCGCGCCGCTGGCGTCGATCACGATGTCGGCGCCGCCGTCCGTGAGCGAGCGCACCGAGCGGGCCACGTCGCGCGGCTCGCCTTCGGGATCGTGCACCCGCAGGCCGAGGTCCAGCGCCCGCTCGCGGCGCTGCGCCCCGGGCTCGCTCACCAGGACGTCGAGGCCGATCGCGTGCGCGACGAGCGCGCTGCACGCCCCGATCGCGCCGAAGCCCAGGACCACGCATGCTTCTCCGGCGCGCGCGTCGACGCGGTCGAACGCGTGGATCGCGACGGCGAGCGGCTCGAGCAGCGCGCCGGCGCGGTCGGTCACGTTGTCGGGCAGCGG
Organism: Solirubrobacteraceae bacterium; assembly: GCA_033855555.1. GTDB lineage: Bacteria > Actinomycetota > Thermoleophilia > Solirubrobacterales > Solirubrobacteraceae > AC-49. The sequence goes on along the minus strand of JAWVFZ010000139.1, from coordinate 185 downwards.
CACGGCGCAGTAGGCGGGAAAGCGCACCAGCGGCGCGAAGCCGCCGTCCGAGCACAGGCCGATCGACCCGCTCTGCGCGCACAGGTTGTAGCGGCCGACCCGGCAGGCACGGCAATGCCCGCAGCGCCAGCACGCGTCCGCGGCGACACGGTCGCCGACCGCAATCTCGGTGACGCCCGCGCCGA
>JAWVFZ010000138.1:0-9104 GCA_033855555.1 Solirubrobacteraceae bacterium | reverse complement strand
CTCGACGGGTTCCTCGAGCACCTGGCGCGCGACGTCCACGACTCCGGGTACGCCGCGCTGCTCGCCAAGCTGCTGGGCGACGAGGGGCTGCGGGCCCAGTGGCGGCGGGCGCCGTGCACGCGCGGCGGCCATCACGCGTACCTCGGCGGGCTGCTGGAGCACACCGTCGCCGTCGGTACGCTTGCCACCGAGACGTGCATCCTGCACCCGCGGCTGAACAGCGACCTGCTCGTCTGCGCCGCGCTGGTGCACGATCTCGGCAAGACCCGCGAGTTCACCTACGGCGCGGAGATCGGCCTCACCGACGAGGGCCGCCTGCTCGGCCACGTCGAGCTCGGGGTGCGCCTGCTGGACGATGTCGCGCGCTCGATCGGGATGGACGGCGAGCGACACGCGGCGCTGCTGCACTGCGTCCTGCTGCACCACGGCGCCGACCCCGCGGCGGGCAGGCGCTTCGCGTCGGCCGAGGCGCTGGCGCTGCACCGCCTCAACGCTCTCGACGCAAACGTCAAGGGCGCGCTCGAGCACGGGCTGCAGGGCTGACTCCCCGCGACGAGCTCGACGACCTGTAGAACACCTGAGCAAGCAGGTGCCTTGGCGGGCTCCGGCGGGCACCATCCAAGAAGTGCGCATGATGACCGCAGCCCGGCCCCTGCGTCCGACCGTGGCGGCCGCAGGCGGCGCGCTGCTCCTCACCGCCTCCGTGATCCTCGCGATCAACGCGGCGGCGGCTCCGTCGTTCCTGGTGCCGAGCGGAGTGCGCTCGTTCCCGCACTGGCTCTCGGGGCCGTTCACGGGCCTCGGCCGCACCGCCACCTGGGACGGGGTCGGCGTGCTGCTCGTCGCCATGTTCGCCGGCTGGCTGGCGATCCTGGCCGGCGCGCGTGCGCTGCCCGCGCGGGCCGTCGTCGCAACGATCGTCGCGGGGCACGTCGTCTTCGTGCTCGCACCCCCGCTGTTCTCGGCTGACGTCCTCGGCTACGTCGGGCTCGGGCGCCTCGGCGCCCTGCACCACCTCGACCCCTACACGTTCGGAACCGCGTCCGCCCCGGACGACCCGATCCGCACCTTCCTGCGCTGGCACAACGCGAAGTCGCCCTACGGCCCGTTGTTCACCGGCCTGGCCGAGCTCCTGGCCCCGCTCGGGATCGCTGCGTCGGTGTGGGTGTTCAAGGCGATGACGTTCGCCGGGAGCCTCGGCACGGTCGCGCTGGTGTGGCGGCTCGCCGAGCGCCGCGGGCACGACCCGCGGGTGGCGGCCGCGTTCGTCGGGCTGAACCCCGTGGTGCTGGCCTTCGAGGTCGGCGGCGGGCACAACGACGGCCTCGTCGTCTTCATGACGGTGCTGGGAATCGCCCTGGTCGAGCGTCGCCGGGAGCCGCTCGGCGGAGCTGCGCTCGTGACCGGGGCCGCGTTCAAGGTCACCCCCGGACTGCTGCTGCCATTCGCGTTCGTGGCAGCGCGCGGGCGCCGGGGCGGCCTGGTCGCAGGCGCGGCGGCCGCGGCGGTCGGGTGCGCCGCCATCGCGCTGGCGGTGTTCGGCACACAAGCCGCCGGCTTCCTCAGCACCGTGTCGACCGCGGGCAGCGGCGTCGCGTCGCACAGCGTCCCCAACCAGATCGCGCTCGCGCTCGGCGCCGACTCGGTGTCGCACGCGGGGCGGCTCGCGGCGACCGTGGCGTTCGCTGTGGTGTTCGTCGTCGCCCTGTGGCGCGCGTGGCGCGGTGCGGACTGGATCGCGAGCGCCGGCTGGGCGACGCTCGCGCTCCTGCTCGGGACGACATGGCTGCTGCCCTGGTACGCCACGTGGCTCATGCCCCTCGCCGCACTCGGCGACAGCCGCCGGCTGCGGATCGCGGCGATCGTCTTCGTCGCCTACGTCATGGCGACACGCGTCTCGTTCCTGCTGGCCTGAGGTTCTAGGGTCCTGCGCGGAGCGGCAGGGGCCTGGTGGCCCATCCGGTCTTCAAAACCGGCAGGGCGTGGCAGCCCCACGCTTGGAAGGTTCGACTCCTTCGCCGCTCCGCTCAGGCCTGCCTCAGCCGACCCCGTGCGTCACGCGGTCGAGCGCCGCCGCGACCCGCGCCTCTGCGGTTCGGACCCTTGCGCGTCCGGTTCCGTAACTGGTCGATGCGCCCGCGGCCGCCGCCGAGCCGGCAAATTGATACGCGGCCGCCGCACCGCGCATCGCCGCCACCAGGCCCGTGGCAGCCCCGTCCCCGGAAGCGAGGGGTGAGAGGCCGCCCGCTGCATCGGCGTAGGCGGTCCCCACGTCCTGCAGCGCTTGTGCCTGAGCGACGGGGGTACGAGCCGCCCGGAGAGCCCGGTAGCCGAGATCGCGGAGGCGCCTGAGTCGCTCGAACGCCGCTCCCGCGCGCAGCGTGAACGCGAGGTCTGGCGCCGGCGCGAGTACGCGCGCCCCGCGTAGCGAGATGCCCTGGACGTCCTGCTCGCACCCCGCCACCGCGACGAAAACAGGTCGCGACGCCGCGCAGGCGACGGCCAGCACGCCGGCGCTCGTGGGCACCACGGTGATGTCCATCAGCGTGTCTCGAGGCCGCGTCGCCACGGTCAGGTAGGACCACGCGCGATGGCCGGCCAGCACGTTGGGCCTGGGCCTTCCCGGAGTCGCCTTGAGCACCCGCCGCAGCGAGGACGGGATGAGCGAGCGGTCGGCCGGCGCAGCCAGCGAGACCAGCGCGTGCCCCGAGAGGCCCGGGACGATCTGGAAGGCAAGCGTCGGGCTCGGATCGAGCCTCGAGACGCCCGCTCTCGCCGGGTTGACCCGGGTCCAGGCGTGGGGCACCGTCAGGTCGGCGGGCCCGAGCCTCACCGCTTGCGAGTCGCCGGAGACCGCGGGCGTTCGCGCGGTGGGCGCCGAACCGGCGCGCCAGCCGGCCACCGCGGCGACGATGACGCCGGCGACGCCGACCACCACGAGGAGCGCGACAAGCCCCGGTCCCACCCATGCGGGACGGCGTGGCTGGACGTCGTCGCGCCGCGAGCGGCTCATCGCCGGCACGCGCACGCGGGCATCCCGGTCATCCTGAGGAGTCGAACGGCGTCCCGCCGGGGCTCGGCTTCGGCTTGGCGGCCGGGGCCGGCTGGCTGGGAGTGACCGGCGGCTGAACCGGCTGCGATGCGGCCGGCGGCTGAACCGGCCGCGGCGCGGCCGGCCTCGGGGCGAAGGCCGGGGCGGGTGCGGTCGTAGGCGGCGCAGCAGCGGTCTGTGCGGGCGGAGGCGAGCTCGTACTGGCGGGCGCGTTGCGCAGGTCGGGAAGCGCCGGCACAGGATCAAGGCGCAATGACGTCATGGGCGATCCGGTGGCGGTCGTCTGCCGGGCCGTGTCTCCGGTCGCCCGCTGGGCTGTACCGCCGGGCGCCCCCTGGGCTTTGCCGACCGTCGCCTGCGGCGCCCGGCTCCCCAGCACGAACGCCACGCCGAAGGCGAGCAGCACGAGGACCGCCACGCTCCACAGCGCGGCGCTCGTCGGCCGCCGGTCGCCGTCGAGGAGAACCACCGGAGACCGCGCTCTTGCGAGCTTCAGGACGGGCATGGCTCGGGACTTGCCGACCCGGGATAGAGGCAGCGGTCATGCCGCAGGGGTGCGCGGCTGCGGCGGATGACGATCACGGTCTGCTTGCCGATCCACCCGCTCCGCGTGACGTTGACGGTCAGGCGCACACCTGCCCGCAGCTCACGCTCGAAGGCCCGCACCCTGGTGAGCGCCGCGGTATGCGCCCAGCGCCTGGTGGGACAGCCCGCGCCCGAGCAGCCGACGCTCACGCGTGCGCGGCGGGGGGCACGGACCGTGAGCAGCGTGATCCGGGCTCCTTGGGGGGTCGAGCGGCCGCGGATCCGGACTACGGGGAACGGGTCGAGCAGCAGCGGCGGCGGGGGCACGGCCGCTTGGAAGCCCGGGAGCAGATCGGCGGGCGCTGTGGCTACAGGCGGAGGGACGGGAGCCGGCGCGGGAGGGGCCTCGGGCGTTGCCTCCGGCGGGGATTGGGCAGGGGGCGGCGGGCTCGGCGCAGGGGCGGGCGGCGGAGCCGGGTCCGGTGCCGGCGGGGGAGCCGGGCCTGGTGCCGGCGCCGCCTCGATCGCACCAGTGGGATCCGACACGGCGCTGGCCGTGTCCGATGAGTTCGTCACGGTGAGATCGATCCGCAGCGCGTACCCGACGTCATCGGCGACGGGCACGTAGGTCAGCTTGGTGGCGCCCGCGATCGAAACGCACTTCACCGGAGGAGACGCACTACAGCGCAGCCACGCGTACGTCGGCTCGATCGGCGGGGGACCATCCCACGCTCCCGGCGTGGACGTCAGCGTCTCTCCGACCCGGGCAATTCCCGAGATCGCTGGCTTCTGAGTGATCTTCGGCTTAGGGGCCGCCGAGGCGTCACGAGGTCCGAGAACCAGGGCAACCATCACCGCAAGCGCTCCGGCGCTTGCCCAAACCCGATGCTGGCGGCTGACTGCCGAGTCGATCACTCCCTGATCGCCTTCCCGCTCCGAACTGCGTGTGTTCGAGTATGCGCTTCGTCAGCAGGGGGTTCAAGCGCGTGTGTCCGCCTAAGCCTGACCGGCGCTACGCCGGGACCGGCAGGAAGCACAACCGTGCTTCGAGGCCCGTCCAGGCGAAGATCCTGCGCGCGGCGGGCGGCGGCGGGAGAAGCGTGAGGCGCCGGCTGTGCTGGCGCGCCCGCGCATCGGCGGCGACGAGCGCGTACAGGCCGGACGAGTCGATCGTGGGGACGTCCGTCAGGTCGATGTGATCGATGTGGCCGAACTCTGCGACGAGCGCCTGCAGGATCTCCGCTCCTTCGACGTCCAAGTCGCCGTGCAGGCGCAGGCTGATGTGCTCCTCGTCTCGGATCACATCTGCGTTCAGCCTCTCGCTACCCATGATCCTCCAACGCGCGAGCCGCCGCGAAGTTGGTCAGTCTTCTGCGTTCGAACGCAGGAGCCCGACCGCCACGTAGACCAAGAGCGCGGCGAACCCGAGCTCGATCGCACGCTCGGGCACGGCGTTGACGATCACGACACCCAGCGCGGCGAACGGGACCGCGAGTCCGCCGACGAGCAGCCCGTCGCGCAGGCGCAGGTTCCCGTAGATGCCCTGCCGGTAGGCGCCGACGATTGCCACCGGGACGATCGCCAGCAGCGAGGTCGCCTCCGCGTCCACCTGGTTGAGCCCCATCAGGATCACGAGGCCGGGGACGAAGACGACGCCCCCGCCGACGCCGAACATGCCGGCGATCAACCCCGCGACGAGGCCGATCGCGATCGTCCCGGCGATCACGCGACCACGAGCTTCACGGCGCTGGCGATGAGCAGCAGCGCGAAGAGGATCTGCAGCTGCCGGCGCGGAACCCGCTGCTGCAGCCAGGTGCCGGCCAGCACGCCGCCAACGGCGGGGATGCCGACGAGCAGACCGTCGCGGACATGGACGTTGCCGTATGTCAGCTGCACGATGACCGCCGCGCCCGCGATGACCACGATCGCCGCCAGCGACGTCCCGGTCGCCTCGCGCTCCTCGTAGCCGAGCCACAGGATGAGGAGCGGGACCATGACCGTCCCGCCACCCACGCCGAAGAGGCCGCTGAAGACGCCTGCCGCAGCGCCGATCGCCGCGAGCTTCAGCGTTCGGCTCGGCGGCATGCCTGCGATCATAGGTCTCGTGTCCGTCGCCGCCCCGCTCGCCGAAGCGCTCGAGCCGCTGCGCTCCGCGCCCAGCCGCGCTGCCGTTCTCCTCGACGTCGACGGGACGCTCGCGCCGATCGTGCGCCATGCCGAGGACGCCCACGTCCCGGAGCCCACGCGCGCGCCGCTGATCCAGGTCGCCAAGCGCTACGGCCTCGTCGCCTGCGTGTCCGGCCGCCAGGCCGCGATCGCGCGGCGCATCGTCTCGCTGGGCACGATCACGTACGTCGGCAACCACGGGGCGGAGATCCTGCGCGGCGGCGCGACCGAGGTCGAACACGACCCCGAGCTCGTCGCCTGGCGCCGCCGCGTGCACGACTTCGCCCGCGGCGCGATGAACGACGAGCTGCGCCGCCTGCGCGTCCGCGAGGAGGACAAGGACATCATCGCCGCGTTCCATTGGCGCGGCGCGCCCGACGAGCCCGCTGCGGAAGCCGCGGTGCGCGCGCTGGCCGCTGACGCCGAGGCCGCCGGGTTCCACACCCACCGCGGTCGCAAGGTGATCGAGGTCCGCCCGCCCATCGCAGTGGACAAGGGGCGCGGCGTCACGCGACTGCTCTCCGGATACGACCTCGACGCTGCCATGTATGTCGGCGACGACCTGACCGACCTCGACGCGTTCGCCGCCCTGCGGGCGCTCCGCGACGAGGGCGCTCTGCAGAGCGCGTTGTGCGTCGGCGTGCGCTCGGACGAAACACCCCCGGAGATCGTCGAGGGCGCCGACCTGCTGGTCGACGGGCCCGCCGGCGTCCGCGCGCTGCTGACGACCTTGGCAGCCTGAGGCACCGTTGCGATTCGTCGACTTCCTGCGCGCCACGGTGATGCTCAGCGCCGGCGCCGCGACCACGCTCGGCGTGCTGACCGTGCTCGCGGCCGGGCAGCAGGGCGACGACGTGCTTGTCTTCGTCTGCGCGGGCTGGTGGATCGTCGCGGCCGCGCTCGGAACCCTGCTCGGCCGCCGTGCCGCCGCCACCCCGCCGATCGCCCGCGTGCTGGCCGATGCCAAGAACGCCACGATGCTGCCCGAGCACCGCCCCGGCTCGATCCTGATCAACCGGCTCTGGCCGCTGCTGCTGAGCATGGTCGTGGCGGGCGTCCTCGCCATCGTCGTGCCCCAGGCGACCGGGATCGCGACCGGCTTCGCAATCATCTGGGCGCTCGCCTGGCGCAAGCAGGACGGTGCCGTCGCGGCGATCGAGGAGCGCGACGGCGTGACGTTCTATGTCGAGCCGACCTCGCCGGTCCGGCCGATCCAGCTCGTGCGCACCCCCGGCTTCCGCCGCGAAGTGCCGTCGTTCAACGGATCGCGCTGACCAGGCCGGCGAGCGCCGGCGCGATCACGAGCGCGGGCAGGTAGTTGCCGACCTTCACGTCCTTGAGGGCGAGGAGCTTCAGCGAGATCCCGATGATCAACACGCCGCCGGCGCTGGTGAGCGCCGCCAGCGGCTCGCTGCCCTCGGCGAGAATCGAGTCGAACAGCCCCGCCGCGAGGCTGATGCCGCCCTGGATCACGAGGATCGTGACGGCGGCGAACGCCACGCCGGGGCCGAGCGTCGCCGACAGCGCGATTGCGGCGAAGCCGTCGAGCACCGCCTTGGTCGCGAGCGCCTGGTAATCGCCGCTGAGCCCGTCCTGGATCGCGCCGACCACGGTGAGCGGGCCCACGCAGAACAACAGGCTCGCGGTGAAGAACGCCTCAGAGACGGTCGAGTGCTCCGCGCCGGCGCCCGCGACCCGCGCCTGGAGGCGGTCACCCAGCCGTGCGAGCCGGCCCTCGATCCCGATCGTCTCGCCCACGATGCCGCCCAGCAGCACGCCGCCGAGCACTTCGATCGGCAGCTCCCTGGTGGCGTCCCAGGCCAGCGCCAGGTCGACGCCGATGACGAGCGTCACCAGCCCGAGCCCCGCCATCACGCGCTCCTGCAGCCCGGCGGGCAGGCGCGCGCCGGCCAGCGTCCCGAGCAGGGTGCCGGCCAGCACGGTCGCGACGTTGATGAACGTGCCGGTCACCGGAACGGGACAATGCCGCACGATGGCGATCGACGTCCTCATCGTGTCTCTCGCCTCGACCGGCGGCTGGCGCACGTCCGATCCGGAGCTCGCCTCAGCGATGGTGCGCGCCGGCGCGCGCGTGGCGATCGTCACAGCGAAGCCGCAACGCGACGTGCGCACGTACGCGCTCACCGATCTCGTGTGGGCTCGCGCCGCCCGAGCCGCGGCCCGGCGCGGCCTGGAGGAGCACGACCCACGGGCGATCGTGTACTCGTCGACCACTGCCGCGCTGCTGTGGCCGACACCCGGCGCGATCCGTTTCGACATGCTCGCGCGCGACAACCGCGCCGGCCGCGACGGCCTCTGGCAACGGCCTCTCGAGCGCCGGCGGCTCGCCCAGTCGCCGCTGCTCGTGCCGATGACCCCCGAGCAGCCCGGTCTCTGCGTTCCGATCGCGGTGGAGCCCAGCGGGGACGCGATCCCACCCGCCCAGCGCGACATCGCGGCGATCACGTACGCGGCCGATCCCGTCAAGCGCCGGCTCGATCTCGTGCTCGCCGCATGGGAAGCCGTGCGCCGCGACGGGGAGCAGCTCGTCGTGGCGGGCATCGACCGGCCCGACCGCGGCGGCGTGCGCTTCGCCGGCCTTCTCGCGCCCGGCGAGTACCGCGCGCTGCTGCGACGGGCGCGCGTGTTCGTCGCCGCACCGCGACGCGAGGACTACGGGATCGCGGCGCTCGAGGCGCTCGCCGACGGCTGCGTCGTCGCCACCACGCCCGCGAGCGGTCCCTACCCCGCGCTTGGCCTCGTCCGTACGCTCGATCCGCGGTTGGTCACCGACGACCTCCCCGCAGCGATCCGCACGGGGCTCGACGATCCGCCGCCGGATTGGCCACGGCGAGCCCTGGCGGCACTTGCACCCTTCCGCCGCGCTGCGGTCGACCGCGTCGTCGCGGCCGAGCTGCTACCGCGCCTGCTGAGCTGACGCACGCTTGCGCAGCTGCGCGAACTCCACCCACGGCAGCGTGTTGGCGACGTCGGCCTTCGTCAGCCAGGCGCGCCGCGCGGTCGCGATCCCCCAGCGCGTGATGCCCAGCGTGTTGACGCCGTGGGCGTCGGAGTCCACGAGGATGCGCACGCCCGCGCGCGCTGCGGCGCGCGCATGGACGTCGTTGAGATCGCGGCGGTCTGGCGCGGAGTTGATCTCGAGCATCGTGCCCGTGCTCGCCGCGGCCGCGAAGACCGCGTCGAGATCGAGCGAGTAGGGCTGGCGCGTCTCGATCTTGCGCCCGGTGAGGTGGCCGATCGCGTCGATCCACGGGTGCTCGCAGGCCTTGACGATGCGCGCCGTCATCTCGGCGGAGGACATGCCGAACGACGTGTGCACCGACGCGATGACCCAGTCGAG
>JAWVFZ010000137.1:0-3640 GCA_033855555.1 Solirubrobacteraceae bacterium | reverse complement strand
ACCTCGAACGCCACCATCGTCTGCGTGCGCACGACGCCCTCGAGCGTGACGAGCTGTCCCGTGATGACCTCGGCGAGCTGCTCGTGGCGGGGCACGCGGACCAGGGCGACGAAGTCCCACTCGCCGGTGACCGAATAGGCCTCCGCGACGCCCTCCAGCCCGGCAAGGGCGCCGCCCAGCGTCGAGAGCGCGTCGCGCTCGGCCTCGATGAGGACCACGGCGTGCGTCAAAGCGAGTGTGTCGCGCCGGGATCGAGAACCGCGACCTGCGCGACGCCGCCCTGCTCGACGTCGGCCTTGAACGCCTGCGCGTCGGTCTCGATCGGCGGGAAGGTGTCGTAGTGGCACGGGATCACGAGGTCGGCGCCCACCAGGCGCGCCGCCTCGACGGCGTCGTAGCGATCCATCGTGAAGTGCCCGCCGATGCACATCAGCGCGGCATCCAGGCGCCCGCGCTTGCCGACGAGCTGGAGGTCGCTGAACAGGCAGGTGTCGCCGAGGTGGTAGATCCGCTTGCCGCCGATCTCGATCACGAGCCCGGCCGGCGTGTTGACCAGGCCGTCGGGCGTCGTCGACGTGTGCCACGCGGGGACCAGCCGCACCGAGCCCCAGTCGAACTCCACGGTGCCGCCGAGGTTCGGGCCATGTACCTGGTGGTCGTCGCCGAGCTTCTCCGACAGCTCGCCCGCGAGCTCGACGATCGCCAGGACGGGCGCGCCCGTCCGCTTGGCGATCTCGACTGTGTCGCCGTAGTGGTCGGAGTGGCCGTGCGTGAGCAGGATCGCGCTCGCTTCGACCTCCTCGGCGGTGGCGGCAGCCTTCGGGTTCCCGGTCAGGAACGGGTCGACAAGGACGGTCGTGTCGCCCTCTGAGAGCGCGAAGGCCGCGTGGCCGAGGTACCGGATCTCCATCAGTTCTCCCCTTCTGTCGGATTGCGCTGGAGCTCGCGCGCGAGCTCGAAACCCACTGCTACCCCCACGAGCATCCCGAGGCGCGTCTCCTCGGCGACGAGCGTCCGCACCGCGCGCAGCCGCGCCGCGGCGTCGTCGCCCTTTGCGGCCTTGGCGATCTGGTCCTCGTGGGCCTGCCCGAACCAGCCACCCGCGTCGAGCGCCTCGCCGAGGATGCGCTGCAGCCCGGGCGCGGCGTGTGTGACGAGCTCCTGCGCGTGGCCGAGGCGTTCGGGGTCGGCGCCGAGCGCCTCGACGGCGGCGTCGACCTGCTCGGCGGTGTACCGCGCCTCGGACACGGCCCGATCATAGGCTTCATGGCAATGCGGCTCACCGAGCTCTCCCACGGCGCAGGTTGCGGATGCAAGCTACCGGCGGCCGCGCTGGGCCCGATCGTGGCCGGGCTCCCCATCCCGACCGACCCGCGCGTCCTCGTCGGCTCCGCGGCATCCGACGACGCCGCGGTCATCCAGCTCAGCGACTCCATCGCCATCGTCCAGACCGCCGACTTCTTCACGCCCATCGTCGACGACCCCTACCTGTTCGGCCGGATCGCCGCGACCAACGCGCTCAGCGACGTCTACGCGATGGGCGCCACGCCCGTCAGCGCGCTGAACCTCGTCGCGTTCCCGCTCGAGACGCTGGGCGCCGACGTCCTGCGCGAGATCCTGCGCGGCGGAGGCGACGCGGTGGCCGCCGCCGGGGCCAGCGTCGTCGGCGGGCATTCGATCGACGACGCCGAGCCGAAGTACGGGCTGGCGGTGACTGGCGTCGTGCACCCCGCCGAGGTGCTGACCAACGGCGGGGGGCGGCCGGGGGACGCGCTCGTGCTCACCAAGCCGCTGGGCGCCGGGCTCGTCGCGACGGCGATCAAGCGCGGCATCGAGGCCCCGCTCGAGGCGGCCGTCGCCGTGATGACCGAGCTCAATGCACAGGCGGCGCGCGCGGCACGGGCGGCCGGCGCAACCGCGCTGACCGACGTGACGGGCTTCGGGCTCCTCGGCCACCTGCACGAGCTCGCGCTCGCCAGCGGCTGCGCGGCCGAGCTGTCCGCCGAGGCGGTGCCGGCGATCGCGGGCGTGCTCGAGCTCACCGACAGGGCGATCGCCGGCGGCACGCGCCGCAACCGCGAACACGCCGAGACGTTCACGACGTTCGCCGACGGCGTCCGCGAAGAGCACCGCTGGCTCGTCTGCGACGCGATGACCTCCGGCGGCCTGCTCGCCGCGGTGCCGCGCACGATGGATCAGGGCTGGACGGTCGGGCGGCTCGTCGAGGGCGAGCCGGGCACCATCACCGTCGGCTGAACCGCGTCAATGCCAGGCCCGTGAGGAGCCCGGCGACGACGCCGGTGAGCGCGGCGATGATCGAGGCCTCGCGCGTGGCGGCCGACATCCCCAGCAGCAGGACGGCCAGCACCAGCGTGCCGAGCAGGTCGCCGTCGTAATCCGCGCCCGCCCGCCTGCGCAGCAGGTCGGGCACCGCCCAGGCACACAGCAGCGCCAGCGCGACCCCGTTGCCGCCGTAGGCGTACGGCGTGGGATCCAGGGCGCCCTCGGCAGCCATCCCCCCGACCCCGCCCAGCAGGAACAGCCCCACGACGACGAGCGGGCCATATCGCATCTCCAGGCGCCAGCCGTAGATCCCGATCGCGAGCAGGGCCGCGAGCTCGTACCAGGCATTGGCGTAGACGAAGACCGAGGTGACGACCTTCCACGGGTTGTCGGAGAGGTGCGAGACGATCCCGAGCCGCCCGCGGTCGACGAAGACCACGAGCAGGATGAAGAACAGCGAGGCGGCAAGGATCGCGAGCGTGGCGTAGGGCCGGCGGCTCTCGTCGACGTCGAACCCACCCATGGAAGGAACCCGGGTGGCGCGGCGCACCTTCGCCCCGCGCGGGCGCTTGACGTGGCCGGAGCGCTCGATCTTCGGGGCGCGCTTGCGCAGCCGCGCGCCGCAGTACGGGCACTCCGTGATGTACGGGGAAACCTCGGAACTGCAGTTCTTGCAGACGACGAAGAGGTCGGGCTCGGTCGGCACGCTGGACCGATTGTCCCAGGTAGCCGCACCGTGGTCGTTGCGCCGCGACGCGATGTCGCTGTCGGGACCTACCTACGCGGCGGTCGCGGCCACGATCTCTGCCATGACCTCGCGGAGATCGTGGTTGGCCTCGTAGACGACGACCTGGCGCGCGGCGCCGTTGCCCTTGTCGATCAGGTCCTGGATCCCCTCCAGCTCCCCGGCGGAGCCCAGGTCCTGGGCGTGGCCGCGCAGGCGGTCCAAGAGGCGCTTGGCCAGCGCGCGCGAGCCGACCCGGTCGGAGGTCGGCAGGTCGACCAGCTCGCCGTCGAGCCCGTGGCGCGCGGCGAGCCACTTGTTCTCGTCGAGCATCTGCCAGGGGTAGTCGGTGAGGTGCTTGCCCTCCTCGTAGTGCTCGGCGAGCTCCTTGACCATCGCCTGGATGAGCGCGGCCAGGGCGAGCGAGTGCTCCAGGCGCGTCTGGCTGTCGCAGGCGCGGATCTCGACGGTGCCGAACTTCGGATGCGGGCGAACGTCGTACCAGAGGTACGTGTAGTCGTCCATCACGCCCGAGGCGACCATGAAGCCGATCTCGCGCTCGTAGTCGGCCCAGTCCTTGTAGGCCGGCGGGATGCCGACGCGAGGGAACGCCCGGAAGATCGGCGTGCGGGT
>JAWVFZ010000136.1:0-14075 GCA_033855555.1 Solirubrobacteraceae bacterium | reverse complement strand
CGCTGAGCCACCTGATCGCCGGCTCGCTGCGGCTCAAGCTCGAGGAGAAGCAGGCGCTGCTGGAGGAGGTCGACGTCGCCAAGCGGCTGCGTCTGCTCGTCGACCACCTCGCCAAGGAGCTCGAGGTCATCTCCATCGGATCCGAGATCCAGGCGTCGGTCCAGTCCGAGCTGGAGAAGGGCCAGCGCGAATACGTGCTGCGCCAGCAGCTCAAGGCGATCCAGGAGGAGCTCGGGGAATTCGACGAATCCGCCGCCGAGGCCGAGGAGTTGCGCGAGCAGCTCGCCGCGATCGCGCTGCCCGAGGAGGTCCGCACGCAGGTCGATCGCGAGCTGCGCCGCCTGGAGAACCTGCCGCCGCAGGCAGCCGAGCACGGGGTCATCCGGTCCTACCTGGAGTGGATCGCCTCGCTGCCGTGGGACAAGGAGACCGAGGACAACCTCGACCTCGCTCACGCGCGAGAGGTGCTCGACGCCGACCACTACGACATCGAGCAGGTCAAGGACCGCATCCTGGAGTTCCTTGCAGTGCGGACGCTCAAGGCGGACGCGCGGGGCGGGATCCTGTGCTTCGTCGGACCGCCTGGCGTTGGCAAGACCTCGCTGGGCCGCTCGATCGCTCGGGCGCTCGGGCGCGAGTTCGAGCGCATCAGCGCCGGCGGCATGCGCGACGAGGCCGAGATCCGCGGCCACCGGCGCACGTACATCGGCGCGATGCCGGGCACGATCATCCGCGCCCTGCGCGACGCCGGCTCCCGCAACCCGCTGTTCATGATCGACGAGATCGCCAAAATGGGCTCGGACTTCCGGGGCGATCCATCCAGCGCGATGCTCGAGGTGCTCGACCCCGAGCAGAACACGACGTTCCGCGACCACTACCTCGACGTGCCGTTCGACCTCTCGAACGTCATGTTCGTCACCACCGCCAACACGCTCGACACGGTGCCCGGCCCGTTGCGCGACCGCATGGAGGTGATCACGCTCGCGGGCTACACCGAGGAGGAGAAGCTCGAGATCGCCAAGCGCTATCTCGTGCCGCGACAGGTCGAGCGCAACGGCCTCAGGAAGTCGTGGATCAGGATCAGCGACAAGGCCCTGCGCCGGATCATCAGCGAGTACACACGCGAGGCCGGCGTCCGCGGGCTCGAGCGCGAGATCGGGACGATCTGTCGCAAGATCGCGCGCCAGATCGCTGAGAGCGGGCGCAACGGCCGGGCCTCTATCGGCGAGGAGCAGGTGCGCGAGCTGCTGGGCAAGCAGCGTGTCTTCTCCGAGACGCGCCGCCGCACCGCGCAGCCCGGCGTGGCGACCGGCCTGGCGTGGACGCCGGTCGGCGGAGACGTCCTGTTCATCGAGGCCCAGGCAACTCCGGGCAGCGGAAAGCTCGTCATCACCGGCCAGTTGGGCGACGTCATGCGCGAGAGCGCGCAGCTGGCCCTGACCTGGGTCCGTGCCCATCGTGAAGGCATCGCGCCCGGGGTGGAGGACGCCTGGTTCGCCCAGCACGACATTCACCTGCACGTGCCGGCCGGGGCCACCCCGAAGGACGGCCCGAGCGCGGGGATCACGATGGTCACCGCGCTCGCATCGATGGTGACCGGGCGCTGCGTACGCGCGGACGTCGCGATGACCGGCGAGGTCACGCTCACCGGCCAGGTCCTGCCGATCGGGGGTCTCAAGGAGAAGGCGCTCGCCGCCCAGCGCGCCGGGATTGCGACAATCCTGTGCCCGACGCTCAACGAGCCCGACGTCGAGGACATCCCCGCGCACCTGCGCCGCAAGCTGGCGTTCCATTTCGTCGACACTGTCGACCAGGTGCTCGAGCTTGCGCTCGAACCGGCACGCGAACCGCGTGCCGGGCGTACCGCGCGGGTATAGGATCGCAACGAGCCCGGAATTGAGGTGAGGTAAGCATGGCCAAGAAGAAAGCGGCTGCTGCCGCCGGAGCGGTATCGGCCGCCAAGGACAATCCCTATGTGCAGCGGATCGTCGAAGACGACGAGCTGCGCGACAACGTGCGGGTCGCATTCGAAGCTGCCAAGAGCGCCTATGAGCGGTTGAGCAGCGCCAAGACCCCGAGCAAGCAGCTCATGGACGACAAGAAGCTCCACAAGGACCTGAAGGAGGCCGCCGAGGCCCTCCGAGGCGCCGGTAGCGCCCTTCGGTCCGCGCCGCAGAAGAAGCGTCGCAAGGGCGGTCTCGGCCGCAAGCTGCTCGTGCTGGTCGTCGGCGCCGGCGCCGCGGTCGCGCTGTCGAGCGACCTTCGCTCGAAGGTGCTGGACGCGCTGTTCGGCAAGGAGGAGGAGTTCGACTACACGTCGACCACCTCGCCCGCGTCGCCCGCGGCCGAGCCGGTGTCCTCCAGCTGACGTCGCGGCACACTCCGCCGGACCGAAGGCGCCGCGTTCCGGCGCCTTCGTCGTTCCTGACGCCGGATCGAGGCTGGCTGGCCGGCCAGCTACGATCGCGGGGTGGGCGCGTCCACCACCGAGAAGGCGCTTGGCGGCGAGAAGGCCGCCCGGATCGTCGATGCGATGCGCACCTCCGTCGCGCAGCGCGGCGTCGCGGGGTCGACGTTCGACCACGTCGCGCGCGAGGCCGGCGTCTCACGCGGGCTGCTGCATTACTACTTCGGCACCAAGGAGCAGCTCCTGGCCGAGGTCGTCCGGCGCGACAGCGACCTGCGCATGGGAGCCCTCGAGGAGCGCCTCGCCGGCGCCCGCAGTGCCGACGACTTCGTCGCCCTGCTGCGCTCCTCGCTGGAGGGAATGCTCGCCGAGGACCCCGAGTTCGTCACGCTCGTCTTTGAGCTGTTCACGCTCTCGCGCCGCAACGACGAGATCGCCGCCGCGTTCGCCCAGCTCCTGCGCCGCACCCGCGACCACGTCGCAGCGCTGCTCGACGCCAAACAGCGCGAGGGCGTCGTGCACCTGCACGCCGACGCCGAGGCGGTGGCCGACGTGCTCTTCGCGATGGCCGACGGCCTGGCGATCCGCATGCTCGCGGAGCCCGAGCGCGACTGGCGCGCCACGGTCGAGGCCGGCGTCGTCGCGGTGCGCGCGCTGCTGGCCTAGAGGCTGCGACGCACGATGGGAGGCCTGGCGCCCACCCGTTCGGCGATGAGTCGCAGCTTCCAGAGCAACCGCCTCAGCAGGGATGCCCGGTAGAGATGGGCTCCGACGAGGGCTGCGCGCTCCTCGACAGGCCGGTGCTCGCTCGACCGCACGATCGCCTGGATCGCCCGCGCGAAATCCGTCTCGCCGTACGGCGGGACGTAGCTGCGCAGGTATGGCCACGAGTGAAAGATCGCGTCCGCTGTCGGTCGCACCGTCGTCGCGCGCTGCAGCATGAAGCTCACCGACAACTGCTCAGAGACGAACGAGCGGGTGCGCTCGTAGACCTGATGGGTCAGCTCGATCGCGTCGTCCAGGACCGCGGCGTCGGAGGGGTCGAGCCCGAGGACTCCTGCGTTCCACAGCGCCATCCCCGGTTCGATCAGCAGGCGAGAGCCGTCGCGTTCGGCAAACGGGGCGTCGAAGAGGTGCCTCGCCAGCTCGAGCTGCTCGGCGCTCTCCGGCTCACCCACACGGCACTCGCGCAGATGCATGACCGACCGGCCAGGCCCGACCCGAGCGACGACTTCGCGTGGATGTTTTCGGAAGTACGTGTCTGCGTCGACGAGCACGCACGGCTCGTCGAGCGTCTGCAGCGCCTCGCGCAGCACCTCGAGCTTCACCACGTGCGAGAAGCCGAGCGGTCCGCGCCACTCCCGGAGCTGCTCAGGCGAGATCTCGACGCACCCGACGCCGAGGCTCGAATAGTCCTGCGGTCGGTCTGCGAACACCGTGATCGGCGGGATCGGGGCGCGCGGCTGGAAGGCGATCGCCGAGAGGACCGAGAAGCAGAGCTGCGCCACGTGCGGGCCCTGCCCGTAAGACAGGTAGATCAGGTGACCGGACCGGGTGTTCACGCGATCGGCGACTGTACTTGCGACCGGAGCGGCGCGACGTTGCGGACCCGACCCAACGTAGGGCCGGGTTCCGACCGCCGGGCCATTCCGCGCGCGCGGCGAGGGCGGGAGGCTTCAGTGGGTGGGTCCCTCCTCCAACGGCTCTGCGCCGCGCGTTGCCATCGTGCTGCCCGGCGGCGGCGCGCGCGGCGCCTACGAGGCGGGCGCGCTATCGGTCCTGTTACCGGCGCTGGAGGCGCGCAGTGAGCGGATCACGATCCTGTGTGGCACGAGCGTCGGAGCGATCAATGCCGCCATGTTCGGGTCACTCGCGGACCGCAGCGCCGAGGAGCAGGTGTCGGTTTCGCTGGAGCACTGGCGCGGCATGCGCAAGGGCGACGTCATGCGGCCGCTCGTCGGACCCGGGCTGCCGATAACCGCGCTGCGGGCGATCGGCGACATCCTCGAGGTGCCAGGCATCCGTCTCGCGGGAATGCTCGACCCGTCGCCGCTGCGCGGCAGCCTCAACCGCTGGGTCGACTGGCTGGCGCTGCATCGCAACGTGCGCGATGGGGACATCGAGGCTGTATGCATCGTCGCCACGTCCCTTGCCCGCGGCGGTCCGGTGGCGTTCGTCGAGACCCGCGGCCGGGCGCCGCGCTCGCGTAGCGCCGACCCGCTGCGTTACGTCCGCGTCCTCCTCGCCGCCGAGCACGTGCGCGCCTCGGCGGCGATCCCGATGCTGTTTCCCCCGGTCGAGATCAAGGCGCCGGCCAGGGCTGCCGGGCACTACATCGACGGCGGCACGCGCCTCAACAGCCCGATAGCGCCGGCGCTCGCCCTCGGCGCCGACCGCGTGATCGTCATCGGCTTCGAGCCGTTCGCCGGCCGGCCCGATCTTCCCGCGCCGACGGGGTCGCCGCGGCTGGCCGACGTGGCGGCGAACATCCTCGACGGCCTACTCGTCGACCAGGTCGCCGACGACTTGCACCGCCTGGCGGCGATCAACTCGTTCTTCGTCGACGCACTCGAGGGCGGCCCGTCCCCCGCGGCACGTGCATACCGCACCGCCCGTGGGCGACCCGCCTACCGAAAGGTCGGCTACGCGCTCGTCGCGCCCGAGGGCCGAGGTGAGCTCGGCCGCTTGGCAGAGGAGGTCTTCGAGCGTCGCTACGGCGGTTGGAAGGGCCTGCTGCGCCCGGACTACCCCCTGCTCTCGCGCCTGCTTGGCGGTTCGCGCACGCCGAGCCGCGGCGAGCTGCTGAGCTTCCTACTGTTCGACGAAGCCTACGTCGAGGCGCTGCTGGAGGCCGGCCGCCGCGACGCACAGCGCTGGCTGGACCGCCACCCGCGCTTCTGGTGCTCCGACGCCGCACACGACCTCGGCATCGAGTCCGACGACCTCGCCTCGGCCCGCGAAACGGCGGCGATCGACGAGTGGCGCTCGCTGCGCCGGCGCTAGGCGAAGACCTTCGGCAGCTTCAGCAGCAGGCGCGGGTTGCCGCGCGGGCGCACACGCCGCTTGAGCATCAGTCGTCGCGGGTCCTCGCGGCCGCTGATGATGTCGCCGAAGTCCTCGAGGGTCATGCGCAGCGTCACGTCGGCGTTCGGCGCGCGGCCCTGCTCGGCGCGCGTCGAGCCGTTGTCCAGGGCGACGTACCACGGATCGGCGTCGGTGAAGACCCACTGGACGGTCGTGCCGCTGGGGACGCCGCGCGGGTCGGCGCTGCGGGCGATCGCGTCGAAGACGACGCCCAGCGTCTGGGCGTCGCGCGCCACCGGGCGGTCGGGGCCGATGTAGTTGCCCGCGAGCATGATGCGCCCGCGCTCGGCCCGCTCGCGCGGCGACAGCGCCATGTCCATCGGGAAGCCCGGCAGCGTGTCGATCGGGAGCCCGATCGTGCGGAGCTTCTGCTCCAGCGAGCGGGCGCCCTCCTCGCCCAGCTCGTCGTAGGTGAAGCCGAACGCCGTCATGTATGTCTCGTCCCAGTTCGGTGGCTTGGCGACCGCCGCCGTCCACGGCAGCACCTCGCGCAGCGTGCCGACGATCGCGTCCTGGATCGGGCCGGGATCCTCGCGATACAGGTCGGCCAGCAGCTTCACCCCGAAGCCGATGTGCCGCTGCTCGTCGAGCGCCACGTGGCGCATGCCCTCGCGGAACCCGGGGAGCAGGTCGAGCTCCTCCAGGTAGCGCTCGATCATGTGCTGGCCCGGCTGGGCGAGCGATGCCTCGACGATGATGTGGTAGAGCGTGATCGCTCGCGCGAGCTGCGGCTTGGAGCGGTCGGCGCGCAGCTCGTCGGCCATCTGGTCGAGGCGACCGAAGACCTTGCGGTGACCCCAGGTGATCTCGCCATCGGTCGCCTGCAGCGTCGAGGAGATGCTGTCGCCGCCGAGGCCCACGACCTCGTGCATGAAGCGATGAAAGAGGACCGCGTGACGGGCCTCGTCGACCTGCTGGGTCGTGAGGAAGTACTTCTGCTCCTCCAGCGGCGCGGCGTCGATGTACGGCGACAGGTTGTCTGCGACCGAGTCCTCGCCGTGGAAGAAGAGCGTGTAGAGCCACAGCGCGCTGCGCCGCTGCTCGGGCGTCATCTTCTCGTTCCAGTCGACGACGTCCTGGGAGAAGTCGATCTCGGTGGCGCGCCAGTTGCCGCGCTCCCACCGGGCATAGAGATCGTCGTAGGAGATGGCGTCGGTCGCCGACGCCGCGGAGGGGACGGTCGCGCTCATGCGCGCACCGTACCGGACACGGTGTCAAGCGACCGGCGGGTGCGAGGGACCCGGCGGCGCGTGGCCGCCGGGTCCGTTCGCGTGTACGCGGCCTACTTCTTCTTCTTGGGGCCGGAGCTGACGATGATCTGCAGCTTCTGACCCTTGGGGAACCTGATTCCCGGGCTGTTGATCATTCCGAGCACGCGGCCCTTCTTGGTCTTGGCCGAGCGCTTCTGCACGAGCCTGCCGGCCTTGCAATTGGCCTTCGTCAGGAGCTTCTTGACGGTGCTGACCGTGCTGCCCTTCTTGACCGACGGCACGACGCACTTGACGGCAGCCGGCGGGGGCGGGGGCGTGGTCGTGGTCGTGGACGGAGCCGCGTACGTGACGGTCTCCTTGGCCTCGGCGCTGTTGCCGGCGGCGTCCTTGACGGTCGCGGTCAGCGCGTTGGCGCCGGCCGCCAGCGACACGGGCACCGAGAAGGTGCCGTCCGCGGCGGGCGTGACCGGCGTGCCGTTGACGACCAGCGAGGCGATGCCGACGTTGTCGAGCGCCTTGCCCTGGACGTTCACCGTCGACGTGTTGACGGTCGACCCGTCGGCGGGCGCGGTGAGCGTCACCGTCGGCGCGGCGAAGCTGTCACGCGTCCGGGTTGCGAGCGCCTCGGCGCCTGCTGTGGTGGCGCTGTCGGCGTACGAGAACCGCAGCACCGTCTTGCCGCTCGCAGGCACGTCCACGGAGTAGTCGAGCAGGAACCTGTTCGACGCGGGAGGCGGACAGCACCCGCTGCCGCCGTTGTAGTACCGAGCGCGCACCGGGGCGGTGTCCCACGTCAGCGCGAACGCCGGCCAGGACGTGCTCGCCGCGAGCAGGCTTTCCTGTCGGCCGGTGACCGATCCGGGGCCGCTCGAGGGCGAGGCCACGATGTCGCCGTCCTGGAACGTCGTCGGCTCCTGGCCCGGCCATGCCCACGCGACTGACGTAGCCGAACAGCAATGGTTGTAGCTCTGAATCCCGTTGTCGTAGTGCAGCTTCAACTGGTGCGCTGCGGCGTCGGTGCTGGACCATGCGTCGGCGATGAGCACCGTTCGGCCGTCGTCGCCCTGGGTGATTGTGCGTGACAGCTTGACGCCGGTCGGGATGAAGCTGGCGCAATTGGTCGAATCGGCCGGATAGTTGCCCGGGCCGTCGGGACAAGCGACGAACGACTGGTCTTCGGTGATGCTGCCTTCGCCGGTCGTCGCACTCTGGGAGATCGACGACGTCAAGGGTTCGAAGCCCGTGTTGTCAGCGCTGTTGGGGCCGCCGGTGAACAGCTGCGTCGCGGCATAGCTGCCGTAGGCCTGGCGTCCGTCGACCTCGACCTGCGAGCGGCCGACGTTCGCGACCGGATCGTTCGTGCCCAGCACGGCCGAACAGGTCCAGGACTCGCCGTCGGACTGCCGGCTGAGCGGGCTGTACACGTACATGTCCTCGATCGCGCAGTCGGACACGCTTGAGTATTCGACATGCCCGGCGCGCTGCCAGAGGTCGGCGAAGAAGTCGTTCTGCGCGCCGTCGTTCGGACCGCCGCCGATCGCGGACGTGTTCGTGTAGCTCGACCCCATCCACGGCCCGTCGAATGGGGACAGGTCGGTCGGACTCGTGCTGCTCGGGATCGCCCGGAGCCGGCACCCTTCGTCGTACGCGCTACTCAGATCGACGGAGCTGCTGGTGAACGTGCCGTCGGCCGCCACCGGGACGCCGGAGGCGATGTCGCTGTAGCTGTTGGGCGTGTCGTAGCAGCGGATGTCGACGGTGGTGCTGGCGTCGCCGTCGGACGTGCCGCTGAACGTGAACTGCTCGTTGGTCGAGCCGGAGTCGGTGTTGAACACCGAGTAGAACGGGCCGGTCGGCGACGTGATCTCGCTGTGCGTGATCGTTGTCGGGACGTTGGCGAGCGCCGGCGCCGAGAGCGCGAAGCACCCCGCGAGCGCGCCGAAGCCAAGAACAGCGCCCGTCGAGCGGGCGCTGGTGATTCCTTGCATGAAGTCTCCTGATCAGAGTGGGACAGCTGTGATTCGACACTGCGTCGAAGAAGTCCTGGGGCCCATACAGTCGACTCTTGGGAAGGCCATCTTGAGCGATACGGTGCAGCCGTGGACGACCGCGTCTTCGAGTTTCCCTGCATGGGCGTCCGCGTCGAGCTCCGCATCGCCCCGCCGCGTGACCCGTCGGGCCCGGATCCGCAGCGCTCGGCCGCTACCGCCCGCGCCGCGCTCGACGAGCTCGACCGGACGCTCACGCGCTTCTCCGAGGACAGCGAGCTCAGCCGGCTGAACGCCGACCCGCGGCGCGTCGTTCCGGCGTCGCCGACGCTGCGCGCCGCCGTCCGGGCGGCGCTGGATGCCGCGCAGGCCAGCCGCGGTCTGGTCGACCCCACGCTGCTGGGGCCGCTGCGCCGCGCGGGCTACGCGGCAACCATGCGCGACGTCGCGTCGGCGCCGCTGCGCGACGCGCTCGCCACGGCGCCGCCCCGCCGGGCAGCCGCGGCGCACCCCGCACGCGCGTGGACGCGCGTGGAGGTCGACGATGAGGCCGGAACCATCTCGCGGCCGCCCGGGATCGGACTCGACCTCGGCGGTAGCGCGAAGGGCCTCGCCGCGGACCTGGTCGCGCGCGCGCTGGAGCCACACCGGCGCTTCCTGGTCGACATGGCCGGGGATCTTGCTATCGGGCGGCCCGACCCGTCGGCCGCGCCCTACAACGTCGGGATCGTGGAGCCCTTCGACGACGGCGTCGTCCACGAGGTCGAGATCGCCGGCGGGGGCATCGCGACCTCGGGCGTCGGATCGCGGCTGTGGGCCGACGGGAACGGCGGGCACGCCCACCACCTGCTCGATCCCGCGACGGGCGAGCCGGCGTGGACGGGCGTCGTGATGGCCACCGCGCTGGCGCCGACCACGCTGCAGGCCGAGACGCTCGCCAAGCAGGCCGTCCTCGGCGGGCCGGCCGTCGCCCGGCGCCTGCTGGCGCGACAGGGCGGGATGCTGGTGCTGGACGACGGCAGCGTCGAGCTCCAGGGCCGGCTCAAGCCGCGCGTGCGGCTGCGGATGCCGGGCGCGCCGGGCTAGCGCTTCGGCGAGCGCCAGGGCTGTGCGAGCCGCGAGGCAAGCAGCTCGGGGATCTCGTCGATCGGGACGCGCTCCTGCGCCAGCGAGTCGCGGTCGCGGACGGTGACCGTCCGGTCCTCGAGCGACCCATGGTCGATCGTCACGCACCATGGCGTGCCGATCTCGTCCTGGCGGCGGTAGCGCTTGCCGATCGAGCCCGACTCGTCGTA
Source organism: Solirubrobacteraceae bacterium (assembly GCA_033855555.1). Taxonomy (GTDB): domain Bacteria; phylum Actinomycetota; class Thermoleophilia; order Solirubrobacterales; family Solirubrobacteraceae; genus AC-49. The sequence goes on along the minus strand of JAWVFZ010000136.1, from coordinate 4,090 downwards.
CTCGGTCTGCACGACGGGCTTGAGCGCCTCGTAGACCTCGCGGGCCAGCTCCGGCTGGCCGTCCTTGCGCACGAGCGGGAGGACCGCCGCCTTCACCGGCGCGAGCTTCGGGTGGAGCTTCAGAACGGTGCGCTGCTCGCCCTCCACGTCCTCTTCGTCGTAGGCGTCGACGAGGAACGCGAGCATCGCGCGGTCGCAGCCCGCCGCCGGCTCGATGACGTGCGGGACGTAGCGCTCGCCGCTGGCCTGGTCGAAGAACTCGAGCTTCTCCCCGGAGTGCTCGGCGTGAGCCTTCAGGTCGAAGTCGCCGCGGTTGGCGATGCCCTCGAGCTCGGACCAGCCGATCGGGAAGAGGTACTCCACGTCGCTCGTGCCGCTGGAGTAGTGGCTGAGCTCGTCCGCGTCGTGGGCGCGCAGCTGCAGGTGATCCTCGCGGATGCCGAGCTCCGTGTACCAGCGCATCCGCTCCTCGAGCCAGTGCTCGAACCACGTGTCCGCCTCGGCGGGCGGCACGAAGAACTCCATCTCCATCTGCTCGAACTCGCGCGTGCGGAAGATGAAGTTGCCGGGCGTGATCTCGTTGCGGAACGACTTGCCGATCTGGGCGATCCCGAACGGCGGCTTCTTGCGGCTGAACTGCAGGACGTTCTTGAAGTTGATGAAGATCCCCTGCGCGGTCTCGGGGCGCAGGTAGGCGACCGAGCCGGTCTCCTCGACGGGGCCGATCGTCGTCTTGAACATCAGGTTGAAGGCGCGCGCCTCGCTGAGATCGCACGGCTCGGCCTGGCCGGCCTTCTTCGAAGGCTTCAGCGGGCACGGCGTCTCGGCCAGATGGTCCTCGCGGAAGCGGTGCTTGCAGGCGCGGCAGTCGACGAGCGGGTCGGTGAAGCCGGCGAGGTGGCCGCTGGCCTCCCACACGCGCGGGTGCTGGATGATCGCGCTGTCCAAGGCGACGATGTCGTCGCGATCCTGGAGCATCGCCTTCCACCACTGCGCCTTGACGTTGTTCTTCAACAGGACGCCGTAGTGGCCGTAGTCGTACGTCGAGCCGACCCCGCCGTAGATCTCCGAGGAGGGGAAGACGAAGCCGCGCCGCTTGCAGAGGGCGACGATCCGGTCCATGGTCACGAGGTCGGCGGCCATGCTTGCCAGCGTACATTCGTTGCGGATAGGGTCGCCGCGTGGGCCGTTCAGGGATCGCCGTGTTGGCGGTGGCCACGGCCTTCGCCGTGGTCTCGCCTGCGCACGCCGCGACCGCGTACTTCACCGTGACTCCCGACGCCGCACTGATCGGCACCACGTTCGTGTTCGACGCCGGCGACTCCCAGGGCGTGCACTTCCAGTGGGACCTCGACGGCGAGCCCGGCTACGAGGTCGATACGGGGCCATCGAAACAGGCGACCAAGGCCTATACCGGCGCCGGCACGATGACCGCGCGCCTCCTGGTCACCGATCTCGACGGGTCCTCGGCCGAGTTCTCGCAGACGTTCACGGTGCTCGCGCCGTCGATCCCCGAGCCCACGCAGGACGACGTCACCCCGCCGGTCATCAGCAGCGCCAGGATCACCCCGACGGCGTTCCGGCTCGGTCCGAAGGCCACGCCGCTCAACGGCGCGATTGCAAAGGCGAAGCGCGGAGCGAAGCTGACCTGGACCCTGAGCGAGCCCGCCAACTTCCTGATCCAGATCGAGCGCTGCGCCTCCAAGAGGAAATGCACACCGCACGTCACGGTCAAGATGCACCGGACCGTTCCCGTCGGAACGCGCTCGCTGGCCTTCTCCGGCCGCATCGAGCTGCGCAAGCTCAAGCCCGGCGGCTACCGCTTCGTGCTCGATGCCACGGATCTCTCGGGCAACTTCTCCGAGACCAGGTATGTGTCGTTCGTGGTCCTGCCGGGCTGACCGGCTGACGCGACGTTCATACTGCCTGGGCGATGCCCATTTACGAGTACCGCTGCGAGAACGGCCACACCTTCGAGGTCATGCAACGCATGACCGACGACGCGGTGACCAAATGCGAAGTGTGCGGCGCGCCGGTCCAGCGCGTCTTCCACCCGGTGGCGATCCACTTCAAGGGCAAGGGCTTCTACAACACCGACTACGGCACCAAGCGCAAGGCCCGCGAGCTCGAGAAGTCCGCGAGCGAGGGGGCCGACAAGCACGACGACAAGATGGCCTCCCAGAAGAAGGAGGCCGACAAGAAGCCGTCGTCGGGGTCGGATTCGAAGCCGAAGGCTGACGCAAAGCCCAAGCCGAAGTCCGACTGAGCGCCTTCTAACCCGCCAGGAACCGCTTGACCTCGAGGCGCTTCTCCGCGGCGCTGACGGTCAGGCCCGCACCGCCGCTGGCGGTCGTCACCGCGCCCGAGGGGCGGAGCACCCGCGTCGGCGGCGAGCCGCCGATCGCAAGGCCGCCGAAGAGCCCGATGAGCGTCGGGCCGCTCATGTCGCTGCGGAGCGTCTTGGGGGCATTCCACGAGATCCACGGCAGCCGCAGGAACGCGCCGGGACTCGTCAGCCGCGAGCGCATCGCGGCGAAGATCTTCTGCTGGCGGGCGGCGCGCGTGCGGTCGTCCTCGCGGCTGTTGCACAGGTTGTGGCGCGTGCGGGCGAGCGCCAGCGCCTGCTTGCCGTTGAGCTTGTGGGTGCCCTTGCGCAGGCGCAGCGTGTAGCCGCCGTTGCGTGAGCCGCCGTTGATCTCGGACACCACGCAGCCGCCGGTGTAGGTGATCCCGCCCATGGCGTCGATCAGGTCGGGAAAGCGCTGGAAGTTGATCTCGACGACGTGGTTGATCGGGATGCCGAGGTAGTCCTTGATCGTCTTGATCGCCAGCGCGGCGCCGCCGTAGGCGTAGGCGGCGTTGATCTTGTCAGGGCCGTGGCCGGGGATGTTGACGACCGTGTCGCGGAGGATCGAAAGGCGTGCGCCGTGGCCGCCGCCGACGCGCATCAGCATGATCGAGTCGCTGCGGCTCGGCCCGCTGCTGGCGCCCGGCTCCTTCGAGCCCTTCGGGCGGGCGTCGGAGCCGAGCACGAGGACCGTGCTGGCCGAGACGAGCGGGAAGCCTCCGCCGTCGAGCTGGGACTGGGCGTCCGCGGAGACCTGCTGCTGCTGGGTCTGTGCGCTGATCAGGAACAGCACGACGCTGAGCCCGATCCAGGCGACGACGGCAAGGACCAGCATTCGCACGACACGGCCCCAGGACCAGCGGCCGCGGGGCAACGAGAAGCGGCGCCTGCGCCGGCCGGGATCCCCGTCAGGGAGCTCGTTCAGGGACAAGTCGTCGCCCCCGTCGCGGCCGAACAGGCGTGGCCGCGAGCGGTAGACGGTGTACGGCGGTGGCTCCTGAGGGGGGTCCGACATGGCGTTGTATGGTGGCCGACATGGCCTCCGGGTGCGTGATCGGGGTGGATCTTGGGGGCACGAAGCTGCTGGCCGGGATGGTCGATCCGAGCCTCCACGTCCTCCATCGCGCGCATCGCTTCGCCCGTGGATCGGACACCGCCGAGGTGCTCGACACGATCGTCGACGCGGTGCGCGAGGCACGCGACGCAGCCGACGGGGACGTCGACGCCGTCGGGTTCGGCATCCCTTCGCTCATCGACCACAAGCGTGGTGTCGCCGTCACCACGGTGCACCTCCCGATCCGGGATCTGCCGTTCCGCGACCTGATGGCCGAGCGGCTCGGCCTGCCCGTGTTCGTCGACAACGACGCGACCGCGGCGATGCTCGCCGAATGGCGTTTCGGCGCCGCCGTCGGATGCAGCGACGCGCTGCTGGTGACGATCGGGACCGGGATCGGCGGCGGGATGGTCGTCGGCGGCCAACTTGCGCGCGGCGGCCAGGGCGCCGCCGGCGAGTTCGGCCACATGACGATCGATCTCGACGGGCCGCTGTGCGCCTGCGGCGCGCGGGGCTGCCTCGAGGCCTTCGTCTCCGGAACCGCGCTGGCGCGCGAGGCGCGCGCGCAGGGCCTCGACCTGACCGCGCCGCAGGTGGCCGAGCGCGCGCACGACGGCGACGCCGCGGCGCGCGCGCTCGTGATTGAGATGGGCACGCGCCTGGGGGCCGGGATCGCCAACCTGGTCAAC
>JAWVFZ010000135.1:0-10823 GCA_033855555.1 Solirubrobacteraceae bacterium | reverse complement strand
CCGTCGAGCCCGTCGGTGAGGTTGACCGCGTTCGTCGTCCCCGCCACCACCAGGTAGATCAGCACCGGGTAGAAGACCCCGAGGTCGATCCGCCCGTCGACGACCCACAGCTTCAGCTCGCCCGCCAGCCCGACGCGCCGCGTCGCGACCCACCACAGTCCCAGCGAGATCGCGACCGTCACGAGCAGCTTCGTACGGCCGCGCAGCCCCAGCGACCGGCGCCGGATGATCTTCACGTAGTCGTCGGCGAAGCCCAGCAGCGCGCTCAGCACCGCTGCGCCGAAGACCCCGACCGAGCGCCAGTCGTAGCTCGACAGGATCAGGAACGGGATCGAGATCGCAGCGAAGATGATGATCCCGCCCATCGTGGGCGTGCCGGCCTTCGTGTGGTGGCCCTCGGGGCCCTCCTCGCGGATGTGCTGGCCGAACTCGCGCCCGTGCAGGAACTCGATGAACTTGGGCGAGAGGAAGATGCAGATCAGCAGCGCGGCGGTTCCCGCTATCAGCACGCGACCCATCAGGCGGCTGCTTCCTGCAGGGCCTCGGCCACGACCTCCAGGCCGACGCCGCGCGACGCCTTGACGAGCACCGTGTCGCCGGGCGCGACCAGCTCGCCGATGAGCTGCGCGGCTTCGGCGGCGGTGTCGACGGCGTGATCGCCGTGCATCTCGCGCGCAAGCGGCCCGACGGTGACAAGCAGCTCGACTCCGGCCGCGCGGGCGTGCTCGCCGATCTCGGCATGGAACCGCCGCTCGTCGGGGCCGAGCTCGAGCATGTCGCCGAGCACGGCGACGCGCCGGCCGTCCGCGGACACGGCAAGATCGTCGAGGGCGGCACGCATCGACATCGGGTTGGCGTTGTAGCAGTCGTTCACGACGACGACGTGGCCGGGAAGCTCGATCCGCTGCCCGCGCATCGCGCTCAGCGTCACCTCGACGCGGCCGCTCGGCTCGACCCCGAGTGCCCGTGCCGCCGCGACCGCCGCCCTCGCGTTGACCAGCATGTGGGCGCTGGAGAAGGGCAGCTCGAGGCCGTCCGGCAGCGGCTCGAGGCCGAACCGCACGACCGTGATGTCGTCGCGCAGGTGGACGTCGAGGAGCGGCTCGCCGGCCGGAAGCACGGCGGTCGTTCCGGGCCGCAGGTCGCGCACGAGCTCAGCCTTGGCGGCCGCCACCGCCTCCATCGAGCCCAGCAGCTCGAGGTGCACGGGCCCGACGTTCGTGATGATGCCGACGTCGGGCTCGGCGATCGCCACGAGCTCGGCGATCTGACCCGCGCCGCGCATCGCCATCTCCAGCACGAGCACCTCGGTGCCCTCCGGCGCGCCGAGGATCGTGAGCGGCAGGCCGATCTCCGTGTTGAGGTTGGCGTGCGTCGCGACGACGCTGCGGTGTGGCGCGAGCATGGCCGCCAGCAGGTCCTTCGTCGACGTCTTGCCGGTCGACCCCGTGACGCCGACGACCTGGGCGCCCAGCGCGCGGCGCCATTGGAGGGCAAGTGCCCCGAGCGCCGCCAGCGGATCCTCGGCCGCGATCAGCGCACCCGGGACAGCACAGCGTGCAGCCTCCGCATGCTCGCGCGCGACGAGGACTCCCCAAGCGCCGCCGGCAAGCGCATCGACGGCGAAGCGCCCGCCGTCGACCTGCTCGCCGGGCAGGCCGACGAAGAGATCGCCGGGCCCCGCCGCGCGTGAGTCGATGACCACGCGCCCGGGACCGCCGGTATGAGGCGCGGGCGACACCAGGCGGCCACCGGCCGCTTCGGCGACGCGCTCAGGCGACCAGCCGTGCACGCAGCGCCTCCCGCGCGACCGCGACGTCGTCGAATGGAAGCTTGAGCCCGCCCGCGAACTCCTGGCCCTGCTCGTGTCCCTTGCCCGCGATGACGACGACGTCCCCTTCGCCCGCCAAGCCGACGGCGCGCTCGATCGCGGCGCGGCGGTCAGGCTCGACGATCGCTCCCGGCCGCATCCCGGCGACGACCTCGGCGATGATCGCCTCCGGATCCTCCGAGCGCGGGTTGTCCGACGTGACGATCGCGACGTCCGCGAGCCCGCTCGCGATCCGGCCCATCTCCGGGCGCTTGCCGCGGTCGCGGTCGCCGCCGCAGCCGAAGACGCACACCACGCGGCTCTGTGCGAGCTGGCGCGCGGCGCGCAGCACGTTGTCGAGCGAGTCCGGCGTGTGGGCATAGTCCACCAGCACCGCGAACGATTGCCCCTCCTCGACCGGTTCGAAGCGTCCGGGGACACGCCCGGCGTTGGGCAGCGCCCTCGCGATCGTCGCGTCGTCGACGCCGAGTGTCCGCGCCGCGGCGACCGCGCCCAGCACGTTCAGGACGTTGAAACGCCCTGGCAGCGGGGACTGGAGCTCGACGCCGTCGACGGTGAACGTCGAGCCGGTCAGCCCGAAGCGGACGTTTTCGGCGCGGACGTCTGCGTCGCGGTCGATTGCGAACGTGACCGCCTCGAACTCCTCGGCCAGCCTGCGCCCGTACGCGTCGTCGGCGTTCACCACCGCGGTCCCCGGGCCGGCCTGGAACAGCCGCCGCTTGGCAGCGAAGTACGACTCCATGTCGGGATGGAAGTCCAGGTGGTCCTGCGTGAGGTTGGTGAACATCGCCACCGCCCAGTGGACCGCGTCCGCGCGATGCAGCTCGAGCGCGTGCGACGAGACCTCCATCGCGCACGCCTCGTCGCCGGCGGCCACCATCTGCGCGAACGTGCGCTGGAGATCGATCGCCTCCGGCGTCGTGCGCTCCGTGGGCGCCTCGACGCCCGCGATGACCGAGCTCACGGTGCCCAGCAGCCCCGTCGGCCGCCCGGCAGCCTCCAGCAGCGCGCGCACCAGAAAGGCCGTCGTGGTCTTGCCGTTCGTGCCGGTGATCCCGACGACCTGCAGGCGGGCGGTGGGATCGCCGGCCAGCCGCGCCGCGGCGGGCGCCATCGCGGCCCGGACATCGCCAACGACCACCTCCGGCACGCCCAGGCCGAGCGGGTGGTCGACGATCAGCGCAACCGCGCCGCGGGCGATCGCCTCCGGAGCGAACTCGTGCCCGTCGCGCGTCATCCCGCGCACGCAGAAGAACGCCGTCCCAGGCGTGACGGCGCGGTTGTCGTAGGCCAGCGCTGTCACCTCCACGGACGGCGCCTCGGCGCCGAAGAGCTCGCGCAGGTCCATCGCGGACACCCTAGCTCGCTCTCACACGCGTGCTAGCGTCGCTCGGGTGCTGCTCCAGGCGGCCCTCAACGGCGCGCTGACGAAGGAAGATCACCCCGCGGTGCCGGTGTCGGCACAGGAGCTGGCCCGCGACGCGGCAGCGTGCGCGGCGGCCGGAGCCGGGGCGATCCACCTGCACCCGCGCGACCGCACGGGACGCGAGGTGCTCGACGCCGAGATCGTCGACGCCGTCGTCGGCACCGTCAAAGCTGCCTGCGGCGTGCCCGTCGGCGTCTCCACCGGGGCGTGGATCGAACCGGACCTCGAGCTCCGCCTCGAGCTCGTGGCGGGCTGGACCGCGCCCGACTTCGCGTCGGTGAACCTCTCCGAGCCCGGCGCGACCGAGATCATGGCTGCGCTGCTCGGGGCCGGCATCGGCGTCGAGGCAGGTGTCTGGACCGTCGCGGACGCCGAGCGGCTCGCCGCCTCGGGCATGGGCGCGCAGGTCACCCGGATCCTCGTCGAGCCCGTCGACGCCGGCCAGGGCGCGGTCGAGCTTGTGGCGGCCATCCACGCGGTGCTCGACGCGCTCGTGCTCTCCGCGCCGCGCCTGCAGCACGGAGACGGAGACGCGACGTGGGCGCTTCTCTGCGACGCGGTCGAGCGAGGCGTCGACACGAGAATCGGCCTCGAGGACACGCTCGCCGAGCCCAGCGGCGAGCCGGCAGCCGGCAACGAGCCGCTCGTGCGTGCGGCCCGCGCGCTTGGCGCCTAGGCCTAGGACGGCGGGATCTTCAGGTATTGCAGGGCGAAGGCCATGATCTGGCCGAACGCCGGCGCGGCGACCGTGCCGCCGTAGATCGCGCCCTGCGGCTCGTCGGCCATGACGGCCACCAGCAGCTTCGGGTCCTTGGCGGGGGCGAAGCCCATGAACGAGGCGACGTAATGCGCCTTGGAGTACTCGTGCGTGACGGGGTCGATCTTGTTCGCCGTGCCGGTCTTGCCCGCGAGCACGTAGCCCGGGATCGACACCTCGGAGGCCGTGCCGCCCGGCGCGAACACGCCTTCGAGCATCGTCCGCAGCTGTGCGGCGACGCGCGTCGAGATGATCCGGTGCCCCGGCGCGGCGGGGGCCGGCCGGCCGTCGACGGCTTTGACGATGCGCGGGGTTCGCAGCACCCCGCCGTTGGCGATCGCTGAGTACGCAGCGGCCATCTGCATCGGCGTCACCGAGATGCCCTGGCCGATCGGCAGGTTGCCCATCGTCGACCCGGAGTACTTCGCGAGCGGCAGCACGAGGCCGCGCTCCTCGCCGGGCAGCTCGACGCCCGTGGGCTTGCCGAAGCCGAACCGGTGGATCCACTTGTCGAAGCGGGCCTTGCCCTCCCGTAGCCCGATCGTGATCGCGCCGACGTTCGAGGACTGGGCGAGGATCCCGGCGGTGGTGAGCGTCTCGGGGCCGCGGACGTGGGACTCGCCGATCACGCGGTCGGCCACCTGGATCTGCGGCGCGAGGTCGAACGACGTCGTCGGCGTGACGAGGCCGTCCTGCAGCGCACCCGCGACCGTGAAGGCCTTGAAGGTCGAGCCCGGCTCATAGTCGAACCCGACCGCACGGTCCTGGTTGGCGTAACCGGGCGCCGAGGACGGGTCGTTGGCGTTGATCCGGGGCCAGTTTGCGACGGCCAGCAGCTCGCCGCTGTTGGGATCCATCACGATCGCGGTGGCGCCCTTGGGGCGGAACGTCTGGCCGACCCCCTCCATCACCTGCTCGACCTTGTCCTGGATCTTGGCGTCGAGCGTCAGCCGCAGGCTCGCGCCGGCCTGGGCCGGCTGCGGGTCGGTGACGGCGACGGGCTTGCCCAGCGCGTCGTTGACGGCACGGCGGGTTCCATCCTGGCCGCGCAGTCGGCCGTCCCAGCCGTACTCGAGGCCGAACAGGCCCTTGCCGTCGGTGCCGACGCTGCCGAGGACCTGGGATGCCAGCCAGTCATGCGGGTACACGCGGTGATTGCCGGGGTCGAACTGGAGCCCCGTGATGCCCAGCTTCTGGATCCTGTCGGCCTTCGAAGCCGGGACCTGGCGCGCCAGGAAGACGAACCCCGTGTCCTTGCGCGCGAGCTTCTTGAGCAGCTCGTCCTGGGGCAGGCCGAGGATCGGCGCGATCTTCTCGGCGGCGGTGACGGGGTCCTTCACGAGGTAGGGCGTCGCGGAGATGTCGTCCGCCGGCTCGGAGACCGCGAGCGCGACGCCGTTGCGATCCACGATCGAGCCACGGCGCGCCGGGACGACGCTCGTGCGGACCTGCTGTATGGCCGCAGCCGCCGAGAGCTTGGAGTTGTTGAGCGCGCCGAGCTGGATCGATCGCCCGGCGGCGAGGGCGAGCAGGATGAGGAAGGTGGCGAAGAGCAGGCCGATGCGGCGATCGACAAGCCCCGCGCTCACGGCTGTCCCGTGGGAGCGGCCTGTCCGCCCGTGGTCGAGGTCGTGCTTGGTGCCTGCTGCGGTGGCGGCGCCGTGGTCTGCGGTGGCGGCGCGGTGCTCTGCGCGGGCGCCTGTTGCGCGGTGGCAGGCGACGCGACCGGGGTGGACTGCTGGGTCCCCGTGGCCGCCGGGGTCGCTTGGGGCTGTGTCGTCGCCGCGGGCGCGGTGGCGGCGGCCTGCTGCTGCTGTTGCTGGCGCTGGAGCAGGAGCGCCTGGGCGCGTTGGGCGGCCGCCTGCGGGTCGGGCGCTGTCATCGTCTGCGCTGCGCGAGTGCCGTCGCCGGGCCGGCCGGCGTAGAGGAACCGAAGCTGCCCGTCGTCGGGCATGACCATGCCGCGCGCGGCGGCGATGTCCTGGATGCGCTGACCGCTGTCGAGGCTCGAGACGCCGGCGCGCAGCTCGGCGTTCTGGCGCTCGAGGTCCTGCGAGCTGACGATGTCGGCGCTGATGCCGGTGTTGAGCTTGAGCAGGGACACCTGCATGAAGACGAGCGACACCAGGGCGCCGGCGATCAGCCCGATCCACAGCCGCCCGCGGATCAGGCGGTCGAGCACGCGCGCGTCCGGGACGCGCCGCGCCATGCGCCCGAGCGCGGCGAAGGAGTCGGTGCTCTGCTTGCGGCGCTGGGGCTGGGCGACGACCCGCGGCCTCGAGGCATGGGTGGGCGGGCGGGCGGGACCGGATTTGCGACGTGGCGCCCTCGGCGCCGGCCCGTGGCGCAGCGTGGCGGCGCGCGTGGTCATGCGATCTTCCGGGCGACGCGCATCCGCGCGCTCGCCGAACGGGGGTTGTGGGCGACCTCGCCCGCGGTGGCCGAGATGGCGCGGCGCGAGAGCAGCTCGGCCTCCGGCTCATGCCCGCAGACGCAGACGGGCAGGTCGGGCGGGCAGACGCATCCCTGCGCTCGGGCCGCGAGGAACCGCTTCACGCGCCGGTCTTCTAGAGAATGGAACGAAATCCCTGCAAATCGACCATTCGGCTTGAGCACGTCCCAGGCGATCGGCAGCGCCTCGTCGATCTGCCCCAGCTCGTCGTTGACGACGATCCGGATGGCCTGGAAGACGCGCTTGGCGGGATGGCCGCCACCGAAGCGCGCGGGCGCCGGCAGCGCGCGGACGATCGCCTCGACGAGGTCGGTGGTCGTCTCGAGCGGGCGGCTGGACACGATCGACCGGGCGATCGGCCCGGCGTAGCGCTCCTCGCCGAAGTCACGGAAGGCGCGCGCCAACTGCCGCGCCTCCCACGTGTTGACGACGTCGCGCGCGCTGATGTCCTGGTCGGTATCCATGCGCATGTCCAGCGGCGCGTCGTAGGAATAGGAGAACCCGCGCTCGCGCGTGTCGACCTGCATCGAGGACATGCCGAGGTCGAGGTAGACCATGTCGGCGCGCACGCCCTCGTCGCGCAGGAGCTCGAGCCCCTCGGCGAACGAGGCGCGGATGAAGCGCATGTGGCAGGCGACCTCTGTGGCGAGCTCCTCGAAGCGCGCCTCGGCCTCCGGGTCGCGATCGATCCCGATGAGCGTCCCCGACGCGCCGATGCGCTCGGCGATCAGGCGCGCGTGGCCGCCGCCGCCGAAGGTGCAGTCCACGGCGACCTCGCCCGGAGCGGGATCCAGGAGGTCGATCAGCTCCCCGGCGAGAACCGGGACGTGGACGGACATGTCAAGCAGGATGGCCAAGAGATGATGTGATCGAAAGCACGTCGTCGTGCAGTTGCTGGTTGTAGTCCGCCCAGGCGCTCCGGTCCCAGAGCTGGAGGTGGTCGCCGGCGCCGATGACCGTGACCTCCTTGGCGAGCTGCGCATGCTCCATCAGGAAGCCCGGGACCATCACGCGCCCCGCGGAGTCGAGCTCAGCGGGCATCGAGTTGGCCGAGAAGTAGAGCTGCAGCTTGCGGGCGTCCTGCGAGAGCGGGTGCATTCCCTCCAGGGCGGCTGCCCGGAATGCCTCGTAGTCCGCCGGCTTCCACAGCGCGACGCAGCGCTCGATCCCCTTGGCGAGCACGAGCCCGCCCGCGAGATCGGCTCGGAACCGCGCCGGAACCGTGAGCCGGTTCTTCGCGTCCAGTGAGTACTCGGCTGTTCCGTCGAATGCCATGGGTGGCGCTCATAGAAGAAGTTCGGATCGAGGTGGAGGAGTGGGAGGAGCCCCTCCACCCCGATCCGTTGGGGGAACTTGTATCCCACTGATCCCCACGAAGCAACCCTAACTGCACATTTTTTCCCACCACCCTCCCCCATCGCCCCCTCCGACCCCCCGAAAGCCCCGTGTTCACCGCGCGTTTGGCCGCTCGCCGTGCGCCTACGCCATGCGTCCAGAATCCGCAAGAGCGCCTGCATCCGGGCGAATCGCAAGGCGCCGTGCACTCGGCGGGTGCTTCCGTCCGGCGCCTGTGCTCGGCAACTGGTCACCGCAGCGGTCGCCGGGTCATAGGATCCGCGCCGTCCGCGCACGTCCTCGAAGGAGCCCGATCCCGTGACCACCCCCACGCTTCGCATCGCGCGACGGCGCCTGGCCGTTCTCGCGGCGGCGGCGTTCGCTGTAGTGCCGGTCGCCGGTTGCGGCTCCAGCGGCAGCTCAGCGGGCGGCGCCGACGATCCCGCCAAGGCCATCCCCGCCTCGGCCCCGGTCTACCTCGAGGCAACGATCCGGCCCACGGGCAAGCAGCGCACCGACTTGGAGGCCTCCGGGCGCAAGGTCCTGGGCACGAGCGACCCCGCCGCGAAGATCAGGGAGCTGATCGACAAGGCCGGCAGCAAGGAGGGCAAGTCCTTCGACAAGGACATCAAGCCCTGGCTCGGCTCGAAGGCCGCGATCGCCGTCACGAGCGTCGCGGCGGGCCAGCCCCAGTTCGCCGTCGTGGTCGACTCCACCGACGACGCCAAGGCACGCAAGCTCATCGAGGACGACAGCAGCTACAAGACCAAGCGCAGCTTCGAGGGCACCGACTACCGCTTCGACCCCGAGGACGGCACAGCCGCGGGCGTCATCGACAACTACCTCGTCGTGGCCTCCGAGCCGTCGTTCAAGCAGGTCGCGACGCTGCTCGACAAGGGCGGCAACTCGCTCGCCGACAACAAGGATCTCCAAACCGCTCGCGCCAAGGTCGGCGGCCGTCCGGGATTCGCCTTCGTGGACCTCCAGGGCCTCGTGCGGACGGTCGCCTCCGACGGAGCGGCGAACCTCGGTCCCACCGAGCTGGCTGCGCTCAACAGCATCTTCAAGAGCTTCCGCGCCTTCGGCATCGGGGCAAGCGCCGATGCGCAGGCCGTGCGCCTCAGCCTCGCCTCCCTGGGCTCGGGCAGCGGCACGGGCCGCGGCCCGGGCGCCGCGCTGCCGCTCGAGCAGGCCCCGGGCACCGCGTGGCTCGCCTTCAGCCAGAAGGACCTCGGCAAGACGATCTCCGGCGTGCTGACCTCCCTGGAGAACGCCAACTCCGGCAGCGCCGGCGGCACGATCTCCGACACGATCACGCAGCTCGAGACGGCGACCGGGCTGAAGGTCAAGGAGGACCTGCTGTCGTGGATGGGCGACGCCGGCCTGTTCGTCGAGGGCGATTCGCTGCCCGCGCTGGGCGGCGCGCTCGTCGTCCAGTCGACCGATCCCGCCAAGACCAGGGCGGCGATCTTGAAGATCAAGGGGCTACTGCGCCAGTTCAACCAGCCGGTCGGCGCGACTCCGCCCGGCACCTCGCCCGGGTTCACGCTCAAGGTCGGCACCCGCGTCGCGCCGCTGCAGATCGGCCTTGCGGGATCGAAGTTCGTCATCGCGCTGGGCAAGACGGCGCTGCGCGACGCGATCAGGCCGAAGTCGACGCTGGGCTCGAAGGCCGCGTTCAAGAGCGCGTCGGGCCTGTTGGGCGCCACAGCCAAGCCCAGCTTCTACGTGGACTTCAGGACCGTCACGCGCTTCATCGGCCTGATCGGCGGCAGCTCACCCAGCTTCCAGCGCGCCAAGCCCTACCTCGACGCATTCACCGCCGCCATCGGCGGTGGCGCGAACGGCAAGACGGAGATCGCGATCGGCCTGAAGTGACGTGTCTCACGACGTGAGCGCTCCGAGCAGCGCAGCTGCCACGAGCAGCATCGCGCCGGGGACCAGCAGCGCCGCGACCGCCAGCTGCACCTTGGGCGCGGCGCGCGCCGCCGCCTCCCTGGCCGCTCGGGCGCGGTCGGCGCGAGCCTGAGATGCGAGAGCCGCGAGCGCGGGCGCCAGCGGCGAACCGTGGCGGTCGGCCCTGCGCACCGCGGCGACCAGCGCGCGGACGCCTGGCAGCGGTGCCCGCCGGGCGAGCGCGTCGAGCGACGCCTCGCGGGGAACGCCCAGCGCGTGCTCGGCGGCAGCCCGCCCGAGCTCCCGTGCGAGCAGCCCCGGGTGGTGGCGGGCCACCTCGGCCGGAGCGCGGCTGAGCGGCATCCCGGCCTCGACCGCGACGCGCAGCAGGTCCAGCACGTCGGGCAGCTCGACCTCGAGGACGCGCGCACGGGTGCGGGCGCGCCGGCGCAGCCACGCGTCCGGCGCCAGCCAGCCGCCTGCCGCGGCGGCCATGAACGCGACGACCGGCATCCTTCCCGGCATCGCGAGTGCAACCGGCAGGCCCGCCAGCACGGAGACGGTCGCGCCGCCGCCCTTGATCGCCATCACGTCAGCCGCGCTGAGCCCGAGCGGCGCCCCGGCGGCGTCGATTCGCCGCTCGAGGCCGGCGGCCGGGCGCGGCGCTCCCAGCCGGCGCCCCACGGCGGCGAGCCAGCCCACCACGAAACCCTGACGGCGCCGCGGGACCGGCGTGGATGCGAGATCCACGATCGCCCACGCGCCGCAGGCGCCTGCGGCAAGGGCCAGGAGCGCGGCGTGGCTCACATCCGACCCGCCTCGCGCACGATCGATCGCACCGCGAGGAGCCCCATCGCTTCACACATGAGCGCGCCACATGCGAGCGCCGTGCTCGGACCGGTCGCTGTGAGCGCACCGAGCGCACCCGGATCGGCCAGCTCGGCGATGACGGCCGCGCCGATGGGCAGGCCGGCGACGATCCAGGCGGTCATCCGCGCTTGTGCGGTCGCCGCGCGCGCGTCGGCCTCGGTGCGGACTCGCTCCTCGATGGCGGCGCCGAGATCGCGCAGTAGCCGCGCCAAGTCGCCGCCGGAGGAGCGCTGCCGCGCGATCGCGGCGACGATCG
>JAWVFZ010000134.1:0-2596 GCA_033855555.1 Solirubrobacteraceae bacterium | reverse complement strand
CCTCAACGACCGCGTGCGGGTCGGTGACCGGGCGTATCGCTATGGCGGCGAGGAACTCCTGCTCATCCTCCCCGAGCAGGACCTCGACAAGGCCCAAGCGGTCGCTGAGCGCCACCGCGCCAACGTCGAAGGCGTCGCGCTGCTCCACCCCGAGAACCCGCCCCACCGCGTCGTGACGTTCAGCGCCGGAGTTGCGGCTGCGCAACGAGGCGAGACACCCGACGAGGTCCTCAAGCGCGCGGACGAGGCTCTCTACGCCGCCAAGCGCGCAGGTCGCAACCGCGTCGTCGTCTCGCAGCCCGCCGCTGGGGCCAAGGCGACCGAGCCGGGCTGAGAACCCGCTTTTTCCGGGCCTCCGAGCGCTCGCCAGGGCGCCGCGCGGTGCCCTGAACCGCCACAGCGCGCTGCTAGCAGTGGCTGGCGTGGTGAACCTCGTCAAGAGCGTGCACGTGCGCCGGGGCGGCGGCCTGGCGATGGTCGTGCTGATCGCCCTCCTGCTCGCGGGCCGCCTGCATCCGCTCGAAGACAAGGCCGCCGCCGTCATGACGTTCGACGACCCCTCGGCGCCCTACGTCTTCACGCGGCCGCTGTGGACAGGCATGACCGCCCGAACGGGCGGTCAGGACGCCGCCATGCGCATCATCCGCGATGCCCAGAGCTGGGGCATGCTGCACGCTGTCCTCGGATCGCGGCCGGTGCGGCTCGTGCAGCTCGGCGAGCTCCAGGACGGCGGGCTGACGGTGGGCGCGACAGCGCTGCTGGCTCTGCCAGTGCCGCGGCACGATGTCCGCACGGCGGTCCCGGGCGCGAACTTCAGCGCGCGCGTCCTGCGTGATGTGCTCGTCGATGTCGACCTGCATCGCGGGACGATCGTGGACGTCCAGCCGGGCCCGGCCTCGCAGACGTCCAGCTCGGCGGCAGGGCCGCCGCCCCCGTCGCCGATCGGCGTGCCGTCGGCGGCGCCCAGCGCGCCCGCGCTGGTCCGGCTTTCCGCGCACGGGCCGAGCTTTGCCCCCTATGACGGGCTGCCGGCGCTCGGCGCGGCCGGTCGCGACTGGCCGGTGTCGCTCGTCTTCGCCGGCCACGCGACGGTCGGGAGGGTGAAACGAGCCTTGCGCAGGGTGGGCTTCACACGGGTGGGCGAGCGGCGCTGGCTGGCATACCGCGCGCCGGACGGGAGCGTGCGCTTCGACAGCGATCGGGGCCTCAAGACGACGTGCGACGCCAACGGCACCGACATGCACCTGCGTCTCTACGCGCCGCCCCGGACCGACCACTTCAGCAACCCGCGCCTTGGCAGCTTCGTCGTCGCCACCGTGCATCTCGACCGTGGCGAGGGCTGCGGGTCGCCACCCCGGCTCTTTGGCTTCTCCGAGGAGGCCGAGCGCCGCGTCGCCGGCGTCGTCGCGCGCCGCCTCTCCTGGCGCGTCCAGCCCGACCGCATCGCCCTGGACAACGCGGAGCCCTATCGCCGCGACCTCGCCGTGCCGAACCACCTCTGGTGGAGCGACGGCCGCGCGACGCTGATCACCGTGCCTTAGAGGTCCTGCCCCGCCACCGCGGCCGCGACCTGGGCGCGCGAGCGCAGCCCGAGCTTTTGAAAGACGCGCGTCAGGTGGGTCTCGATGGTCTTCTCGCTGAGGTACAGCCGCGCGCCGATCTCGCGGTTGGTAAGGCCTTCGGTGACGAGCTCTGCGACCTCGCGCTCGCGCGCGCTCAGCGCGGCGAGGCCTTCCGTACCCGGAGCGCGAGAGCCGCCGCGGCCGACCCGGACGCCTGCGCGGCGCAGCGCGAGGCGTGCCTCGTCCTCCACGCGCGGGGCGCCACAGCTCGCCGCCTGCTCGCCCGCGGCGGTCAGTTGCTCGATGCCTGCGCCGGCATCGGTGGCGAGCAGCGCGCGCCCGGCGAGGAGGCGGTCCCGCGCCGCCTCGAGCATCGCGCCGGCGGAGCCGGCCTCGTCGGCGGCAGCCAGCGCGAGCGCTGCGGCCCGCGGCGCATCGCCCTCGGCCAGCGCCACGAGCGCCTGTGCGCGGCCGGCCGCCGCCCGTGCCCCGGCCATCCCGGTGCCGGGCGCGAGCGTCGCTGCGCGCTGCGCGTGCTCGCGCGCAGCCGGCAGATCGTCCAGCGCGAGGTCGCTCTCCACCAGGAAGGGCGCCCAGCGGCAGATCCAGCCGTGATCGATGTCGTAGGAATGCAGGAGCTCCCGGGCGCGTGCGTGCTCGCCGCGGGCGCCGAGGACCGCGCCCAGGACCGCGCGCGCCACGATCACCGACGCCGAGTCGTCGAGCTCGGCGGCGAGCTCGACGCTCTCGCCGGCGGCTGCGAGCGCCGCATCGAGCCGCCCGCGCTCCAGCAGCACCCATGCGTGCATCCACATCGCCCACTGGAGGAGCTGCGGGTTGCCGCTCACACGGGCGGCCTGCTCGGCCTCGTCGGCGACCGGCTCCGCCTCCGTCATACGCCCCAGCAGCCCAAGCGCGAGCACGGCGGCGAGATCGTGGAGGACCGCCGCGGTCCCGTTGCCACGCCGGCGAGCGGCATCCCCGACACGCCGGGCGACGACGAGCCCGTCGGGCAGGCGATCGAGCGCGAGTAG
>JAWVFZ010000133.1:0-6434 GCA_033855555.1 Solirubrobacteraceae bacterium | reverse complement strand
CCACGTTGTAGCCCTGCTCACCCGCACCGAACGCGGCCCCCATGATGACGTCGACGGTCTCGCCGAAGTCCACGTCGGGGTTGCGCTCCTTGAGCGCCTTGAGCGGGATCGACGCAAGGTCGTCGGCACGGACGTCCTTCAGCGAGCCCTTCACGGCGCGGCCGATCGGGGTACGGACGGCATCGACGATGACGGCCTCAGGCCTGGATATCTCCTTTTCGGATCATTCGGCTCGGCGGTCGCACTCCACGAGCCCTGTCAACCCGGGCGGTCGCACTCCACCGGGGCACCGAAAAGGGTAGCGCCGCGCGCGCTACTTGAGATCCGCCAGGATCTCGTCCGACGCGCGCTGGCCGGATTCCACGGCGCCGTTCAGGTAGCCCTGGAAGTCGATCGAGGTGTGCTCGCCGGCGAAGTGGCAGTTGCCCGAGCGCTCGCGCTCGGCGCCGGAGAATGCCTGGTACTGGCCGACCTTCCAGTAGCTGTAGGAGCCCTTCGTCCACGGATAGCCGGTCCAGAAGTCGACGGTCGCCTTGCCGTTCCACTTGGCCGAGATCCCCGGCAGCACCGGCTCCAGCTGGCCGAGGAACTGCTGCGCGCGCGTCTTGGGCGTGCCCGAGCCGAAGCTAGCGCCGATCGTCCCGCCGGTGTAGTCCACGAGGATCCCGGAGCGCCCGGACTGCGCGCGCGTGACCTCCCACGTGTCCTGGTAGCCGGTGTCGGCGTACGTGTTGCCGTTGTTGCCCAGCCCGACCCAGTGGCGATCGCTGAACTGCACGTGCAGCTTGGAGTTGGTTCCCATCCCCTGCTCGCGGATCGCGCGCGCCTTCACCGCCGAGAAGCCCGCCTGCGACCAGTCGACCGACGAGCGCATGATCGAGAACGGCAGCGCGAGCACGACCTGGTCGGCGGTGACCGCCTTCGTCTTCGACCCCTGCTGGAAGGTGAGGCCATAGCTGCCGTCGGCGTTGCGCCTCACCGCGACAAGCTCGCTGCCCAGCGTCACCTGCGCGCCGAGCGCCTGCCCGAGCAGCGCCGGCACCTGGTCGTTGCCGCCGCGCACGTGGAACTTCTCGTTGGACGGGCCGAAGACCCGCAGGTTGCCCTGGCCCGAGTAGCCGAGCAGGTAGAGCATGTTCAGCGCGCTCTGGTCGCTCGTTTCCGCGCCGTACTCGATGTTGTAGGCCACGTCCAGCAGCTGCCCGAGCTTCGATCCCGCCCCGCCGGGCACATAGGCGGCGATCCAGTCGGCGATCGACATGTTGTCGAGCTCGCGGCCGCGCGCGGTGGAGCTCGTGTAGAGCGTCGGATAGCTCGCGGCAGACACGTCGGAGTGGATCTGCTGCCAGATCGCCTTGATGTCGTCGGTCGCCTGCGCGAACGAGTAGGGCTGGCCGTCGAAGCGGTAGAAGTCCTCGGTGCCGTTGGGCTGGGCGGACAGCAGGTTGTCGGTTGTGAGCCCGAGCTCTCCGACGAGGTGGCGCATCTCGAGATGGCCGGTGTCGATCAGCTCGCCGCCGTGCTCGGCGATCTGGCCGTCGGCGAACGCGCCGCGGATCGTCCAGCAGCGCCCGCCGATGCGGTCAGACGCCTCGTAGACCTGCGCGGCGTAGCCGGCCTGCTTGAGGCGGTAGGCCGCGGTCAGCCCGGCGAGCCCGCCGCCGACGACGACGATCCGCGGGGCCGTCGCAGCCTGGGCGAGTGGCAGCCATGGGCGCGTCAGCGCGATCCCGGCCGTGACGGCGCCGGCTCGTTTGATCACCTCGCGGCGAGTGGTTCCCTCGGCGGCCTCGGCGGCGGCGAGCTGGACATGGGACATCAGCGGGGTTCGAGCCATAGCCGACCATATGCCTGTGTGATGACGCCCCCGCGTCCAAAGCGGCGTGGCGGCGCTGGACGAGTTGTACGCTGCCGCCCATGCCACGCCGCACCTTGTTCCTGACTGTCGCGCTGCTCGCCTGCGTCGCCCCCGCCGCCCATGCAGGGTCGCTTGCCTTCGGCCCGCTGAGCCAACTGCCCAACGGCGACCCCGCCAAGCACCCTTACTGGTCGGGTGCCGAGCCGTCGATCGCGTTCGATCCGAGCGGCGACGGCCATGTGTACGTGTCGGCGCCGCAGTTCATCCCGACCGCCGTCGACCACGCGGTCGGCGCCGGGCCCGACTCCGACGTCGGCGCAGCGGCATGGGGCTCGGGCGACCACGGTCTCAGCTGGCCGAACTCCGTGCTCACCGGCGCCGGCAACGGCGGCGGCGACACCGACGTCGAGGTCGCCGACGACCATTCCGTCTTCGTCGCCGATCTCGAGGCCGTGGCGACCGACATCTGCACCTCGCATGACTTCGGCAAGACCTACCAGGACTGCGAGAACGGCCTCGCGAAGAACCAGCAAGGTCCCGAGAACGACCGCCAATGGCTCACCCGCGGCCCCGGCGGCGTGCTGTACCTCACCTACCACGACTTCGCCGGCGGCTTTCCGATCATCGAGCGCTCGACCGACGGCGGGAAGACCTTCGCCCCGTGCGGGACGATCATCGATCCGGCCGGCCCGGCGGCGCAGAACTACACGCCTGCGGGCGGGACGCTCGTGAGCAAGCCGGTGATCGGCAAGGACGGCACCGTCTACGTCGAGTTCACCGAGCCCGACGCAACCGCCCCACCGATCGGCGCGAGCCTGAACCACATGTACATGGCGGTTGCCAAGGGCGGCTGCCAGGGTGGAACGGTCTTCAGCAACCATGTCGTCTACGAGGACCCAGGCGCCGACCTCGCGAACATCTTCGACACCGAGGCCATCGACGGCGGCGGGCAGCTCTACATCCTGCTCGGCGGCACGCTGAAGACCGGCGAGAAGGGCACGAACCTCTACCTCTTCACAAGCACCGACGGCGGCTCGCACTGGACCCACGCGAAGGTCAACCCGCCCGACGTGCAGGCCAACGTGCTGCCGGCGATCGCCGGCGGCCAGGCCAAGGGCCAGGCGCTGCTGGGCTGGTTCGGATCCGCTTCCGACGACCCCAACGACACGAAGGCGGTGTGGGACTACTACGCCGCGGCGACCTACGACGGCGGGCAGACCTTCAACAGCGTGCGCGTCGGCGACGGACCCGTCCACTACGGCGACATCTGCACGCAGGGCATCTTCTGCGGCCTCGTCCCCGGCCAGCCGTCGAACCGCAACCTGGCTGACTTCTCCTCGGCGGCGATCGATCCGGCCACCGGCTGCGGCGCGCTCGCCGTCCCGTCTGATCCGTACAACCGCCCCGACCAAGCCGGCGGCGCGAACAACTCCGGCTCCTCGGCGTACGTCGCGCTCCAGCAGGGCAGCGCGGCGTGCTTCACGGCGGCCAACGCGGGGAAGGCGGCGAGCACCGTCGGCGGCGGGCCAGGCGCCGGAGGCGACACCAAGGGCTCGGGCACCGGTGGCGGCGGCTGCCTGGACCGGGTCGCGCCGACGTCGCGCTTCGCGAAGGCGCGCTCGGCTTCGCGCCGCGGCGTCACGCTGAGTGGCCGCTCCAGCGATCGCGGCTGCGCCGCGAGGGGCCGCGGACGGGTGACGAGGGTCTCGGTCGCGATCGGTCGCCGCGTGGCGGGCGGGAAGTGCCGTTTCCTGACGACAGCGGGCAGCTTCGGCGAGCCGGCGAGCTGCCGGCACCCGAGCTACCTGCGCGCGAGCGGCACGGCACATTGGCGCCTGCGCCTTGCCCACCGCCTGCCGCGCGGCGGGTACGTGGCCTGGGCGCGCGGGGTCGACGCCGCCGGCAATGTCGAGCGTCGCGCGCGCTCGCGCAACCGGACCACGTTCTCGATCCGGTGAGGCGCGCGATCGCACTCGGGGTCGCGCTCGCCGCGGTCGCGGGCTGTGGCTCGCAACACGGCGACAACGCACAGGTCAGTGCCGCGGCCCAGAGCTACGTCGCCGCCTTCACCGCCCACGACGCGGGCGCGACGTGCCGCGCAATGACCGAGCACAGCCGCGAACAGGTCGCCGAGTTCGCCCGCCGGCACATGCACCTGCGTGGTGCCACCTGCGTGAGAGCCGTGGCGCTGCTGCCGCCGGCCGGCAACGACGCAACGGTGGAGAGCGTCGCGGTCCACGGGGCGAAGGCGACGGCCGCAGTCGACGGCTTCGACCGCCCCCTGACGCTCGTGCGCGAGCACGGGACCTGGCGCGTGCAGTCCAGCCCCGCGGGCGAGGCGGACTAACCGGCGCCGGGGACGCCGCGGCGCGGGTTGGTCTCCGCTCGCCTGGCCGCAGCCTGGCGGGCCGTCCGCTCAGCGGTGTCGTGGTGATCGCGGCGGGTCGCCTCGGCAACCTCGGAGAACGCCTGCAGCGCCGCGTCGGACGTGTAGTGATGCGGCTGGGCCTCCCTCTCGCCGTCGCCGCGCGGTGGTGGCACGACGACCACGGGTCGCGAGCTGCGCGCCACGACGCAACGCGAGACGCTGCCGGGCAACGATCCGTGGATCCCGGAGCGGCTTCGGTGCCCGAGCACGATCACCTTGGCGTCGCGCGTCTCGGCGACATCGACGATCGCACGCCAGATGTGATGGGCGTCCGCCTCGACCACGAGCGGCTCGGCGGGCAGGCCGGCGGTCGTTGCGATCCGGGCGCCCTCCTCGGCCACCTCGTCCCCGCGGCGCCGGAGCCGCCGCACGCGGTCGGCCCAGTCCTCCTGGTCGATCATCGCGCCCATCGCCGCGTCCGTGGCGAGCGGCGGCCGCCCCGACGACGTCTGCACGTACAACACGATCGCTGGGCCGCTGAGGAAACGCGCCGCGGCCACGATCGCGTCTCGGCCTTGCTTCGAACCGTCGTAGGCGATGAGGATCATCCACCGTCTCCTTCCCGGCGGATTGTACGCCTAGGCCAGGTGCTTTCCCAGCAGCCCGGCGTGCGCCGCGACGTCGCGCGCGTAGTCCGCGAAGACCGCCGCGTACAGCGCCTGCGGCCCGTCGCAGAGCGCCGCCTCGGGGTCCTCCGCCACCTCGACGATGATGCCGTCGGCGCCGACCGCGGCGGCGGCGCGGCTCAGTGGCTCGACGAGGCGACGGTCGCCGGCCGCATGCGACGGGTCGACGATCACGGGCAGGTGCGAGTGCAGCTTCAGCCACGGCACTGCCCCGAGGTCGAGCGTGAAACGCGTCGCGGTTTCGAACGTGCGGATGCCGCGCTCGCAGAGGATCACGTCCTCGTTGCCCTCTTTGAGGATGGAGTCGGCCGCCTGCAGCAGCTCGTCCAGGGACGACGACAACCCACGCTTGAGCAGTACCGGCTTGCCGAGCTTGCCGGCGACCTCCAGCAGCGCGTAGTTCTGCATGTTGCGCGCGCCGATCTGGACGACGTCGGCGTGCTCGTGGATCACGTCGGCGTGGGCGGTGTCCAGCAGTTCGGTGACGATCGGCATCCCCGTCTCCGCGCGCGCCTCGGACAGGATCTCGAGTCCGGGAACGCCGAGGCCCTTGAACGCGAACGGCGACGTGCGCGGCTTGAAGGCGCCGCCGCGCAGGATCGCGGCGCCCGCCGCGGCCACGGCGCGGGCGACCGACAGCGTCTGGTCGCGCGACTCCACCGTGCACGGCCCGGCGATCAGGCAGAAGGTGTCGGGTGCGCCGATGCGGTGGCCGTCGACCTCCACGATCGTCGGCTCGTGGTGGCTGAGCTCGCTGGACGCAAGCTTGTACGGGCGCGAGATCGGCACGACGCGGTCGACGCCGTTCATCCCCTCCAGGCCCAGCTCCGCGACGCCCTCGGGATCGCCGATCGCGCCGATCGCCGTCGTCAGCTCGCCGGGCATGACGACCACGTGCACACCCGTGGTCTCGAGGCGTTTGGTCACCGCCTCGATGTCGGCCTGCGCGGCCTGGGGTGTCATCACGATCATCACAAGCCCAAATCTCGCACACCGAGCTCGTCGAAGCCGATGTGATGGGCGAGCTCGTGGCGCACGGTCTGTGTCACCTGCGTGCGCAGCAGTTCCGCGTTGTGACCGAAGTCGCGGCGCAGCGTGTCGCGGTAGATCACGATCCGGTCCGGGACCTCGTCGCGAGCCGCGCCGTCGCCGTGGTAGAGCCCGTAGGCGCGCCGGCGCCGGCCGCCGTCGGAGATCACGACGGCGACGTTGTGGTTTTCGATGAGCGGGCGCAGCAGATCCGGGAGGTCGTCGAGCGCGTCGCGCACGAGCTCCTCGAAGTCGTGGTCGTCGTAGGGATCGAGGTCGAGGAACTCGGTCTCGTCGGGCTCGGCGAACGTGCCCTCCCGGGCAAGGCGCTCGGCGCGCAGGACGACGCGCTCGAAGTCGGCCTCGTCCGCCGGCTCCTGCCAGTCGGCCATGCGCAGGCCGATGAGGATCATCCCTGCGCCGAGCGCGCCGGCGAAGACGACGATCACCGCGCCCGTCTCGAGGAGCTTGACGGACGTCTGCGTGCTGAAGC